>JAMIQN010000259.1:0-8322 GCA_035914595.1 Chitinophagaceae bacterium
GACAGTTGGAGCGGGATTCGTTTTCAATGCTTCTTCCTGAATTCCTGATCAGATATTCTGATACTTTCCGTCGCTGACAAATTTGGATAAACGCAGGCTTCAACGCAGCCACTCTTTGCAGAAAAGAATTGCTTCCTCAGCGATACAAGTATGTTGGTAAAATGAAGAAGCCCTCCTTTGCGGGAGGGCTTCCAGATTGAAAAAAACAAATGAAGGAGAGGTCTCTCAGGAGCCTCTTCTTTTCAGGCTTACCAGGAAGAGGTAAGGCCCAGGCGCACGCCGCTGAAGGCAGGCTCATAACGGCAAACACCGCCGGTACAGTTGATACCATCGGGCTGTTTCACATAGCTAAGTGTGAAACGATGGGGGCCTTTGGTATAAGCCACGAAGGCATTATAGTAATGCGGCGATTTGGTTAGGCCGGACAGGTTTTCAGGATTCAGCCAGGTGATGTACATGTCGGAAACCGAGAAGCTCCAGCGCGGTGCGATGTTGTACTCCAGCAGAGCAAAGGCCCAGGAGCCATAGTCCTGTTTGTTGTCCATGTATTCCAATTCCAGGCGGATGCTCTTCTTATCCGTGATGCGATAGGTAGCTTCTCCAAAGCCTGTAATTGCCTTCACCATCGGGCGGCCCGGGCGAATTTGATAGAGGTCCTGATTGTAATTGAGGTACTGGCCTCCAATTGTGAAAAGCCAATTCTTCACACCGCGATAATCCATCTCACCAAATACTTCCCGATAAAGCGCCTGGTCTTCCAGCGTATTGATGTGGGTGTAGTTCAGGGTGATGTCCACATCATCATTTGGGGCCAGGATAAGGTCCACACCGGTCGCCATTTCAGACAGGTCCTGAGAGGCAGGAGAGTAGCGGGAAAGCAGGCGCTGCGGGCGAAGGCGCGCTACCATGGGCTGCCAGTTGAGCATGCCATGATACAGGGTTTGAATCGGCGATGTGCGCATCACAAAATTTTCGGTACGCTTTGCGGTCAGATTAACGGCGATGCCTTTGCGTGCATAACCCAGTGTTGTGTATTCAGCATTGCCCGGCTTGTCGGCCAGCATGCCCGAAGTGTTGTCAATTACGATGGCTTCGTGCGTCTTGTAAGCACCTTCCGCATACCAGCTAAAATCGCCCAACGTAAGGGTGTTATAGGCTGTGAATGCATACATATTGTAGCGCGGATCGAAGCGGGTAGCCAGGGGCTGTGCATCAATATTGCTCACAATCTGGCTCATGCTTGCATCATCGAGCGTGCGGTTCAACACGCCGATGCCGGGCACGATATGCGCCTTCGATCCGATACTGAAATCGCCTTCCGCGTTGAAGCCTTTGATGATGGGTTGGTAGCGCTCATTCATCTTGTCCGCCGTTACCTCCTTTTGCTGTCCGGTAAATGCCTTTATCATGATATTGGGAGCAAGCTGATAGCGCACATGAACACCTTCCAGCGCATTATCTATTAGCAGCCCGCGGTCTTCATAGGAGCGAAACAACAGGCCCGAGCCAATCTGATCGTAGATATACCCGGCAGTGACAGTGAGGTCACCCACTTCTTTGCTCACACTCCAGGCGCCGATGCCATAAGAAGTGAAGGCCTTCGTCGGGTCGTAAAGATTCGAGTTGTTGAAAGCATCAATACGCAGAAATGCCGTGAAGCCTTTATAGTAAAGGCGGCTGGACAGCCAGGCCTCGCCCCCACTGAGTGATTTCTTGTAAAGCGGGTTCACGTCGTTGGACCCTGTGTCGCTGCCCACAAGCGAGGCGTCGTACTGGTAGAAGTTGTAGTTGGCCTGAAAGTCACCGGACAAGCGGGCGTCCTGAGCCTGGGCAATAAAGGCCGTTGAGCTCAGTAATAAAGGGAGCAGCAGTTTTTTCATTAAACCTTGTTTGTTCGCGGAATAGTCGAAATTTCGACTTTAAGAAATTGGATTGGCACCATATTTGGCCTCCAAAAATTCTCACGCAAATTTACATTATGAACATTCTGAGCAAGGCTGCTACTCTGATGCTTGCCGCCGCCCTTCCAGTCTTCGCCGCTTCCGCCCAGGACGCGCTTCCCAACACACAAGTGAAAGACGTTGCCACCGGCAAGCGAATTGCCTTCAATGAAACCTTCACGCCCGGCAAAGTGACGCTTGTAAACTTCTGGGCTACCTGGTGTGTGCCCTGTAAGAAAGAAATCAAGAACATCCGCGCCGCCCTGCCTGAGTGGCACAAGGCTGCGGACTTCAACTACATGACCGTCTCCATTGACGAAACGCGCGCAGAAGGTCTGGTACGCTCTTACGCAAAAGCGCAGGGTTGGGATTTCCCCTACTACATTGACCCCAATAAAGACCTGACGCGCTCGCTGAATTTCCAGAATGTGCCTTTTACCATCATCGTGGACAAGACCGGCAAGGTGGCTTACATGCACTCCGGTTATGAAGAAGGTGGCGAGGCTGAAGTCTTTGCCAAGGTGAAAGAACTTGCCGCCAAATAGCAAGGCTGATTTATCTAAGAACAAAGAAGCCGTCCCTCACAGGACGGCTTCTTTTATTGTCTGAAATGCTTTGCAGGAAGGCAATTAATGTAGCACGGAAACCGCTGTGGGCCTACTTCGGCACCTTCATCCAATACAGATAAGCGGAGAGAATTACAATGAGGCCGATGCCGATGGAAAGGAAGATAATCGTGTTTCGATAAGCACGATTCACGGTCTTCATCTTGTGCAGCTCACTGACGTTGTTCATGATGTTTTCCATGCGGCTGAAAGCAGTTTCGCCTTTCACCACGTAGTCGTAGGCCCCGTACTTGATACTTTCAACAGCCACATCAATTTTGTCCTGACCGGAGAGCATAATGACTTGTGTATCAGGGTACCGGTCTTTGACTTCCTTCAAAATGTCAACTCCATTCTTTGCATTGGGTTTGCTGGCGTTGAGGTGAAAATCGAGCACCATAATCTCCGGTGCCAGATGCATGTTTTGAAGGGCATCCTCTCCACTTTCAAACGTCCGGATTTCATAAAGGAAACGCTCCGATAAATAGTCCTTGAGCATTTCGTTTTGGATAGGCTCGTCGTCAACGAGGAAAATCAGGCGCTTTTTTTCGGCCATAAGGGTGCGTGTTTGTATTGGGGCGGAAAATACAACCTTTTCCACTGTGGCTTTTCGGCTTATCCGTTTGTGCGCAGCTCTTCAAAAGCCTTATCGCACACCCTGTGAAGGTTGGCGACCAAGGGTGGGAGCCGGTGCGTGTACACCGCCTCTCCTGCCGTCTGCTGAATAAGCAGAATATGGCTGAACTCTTCTTTGACGCCCATGTAGGTGAGCTGCGGTTTCAGAGAATGTGCCGCAATTTTCAGAGAAGCATAATCGCCGGATGCCAGTGCGTCATCAATGTTTTGCAGTAGGCGCGGTGCATTGTCGAGAAACATGTTGATGTACTTCTGCATTTTCTCCTCCTTACCTCCGGTGAACGTGCGTAGAAAACTGCGATCGGTAATCTTATCCGGCAATGGCTCCTGAGCCTCTTCCGGCTGGGCTTCCGGCGTCTGTTGTTTCGGCGATTCGGCAGCATTGCCTGTAAGCAATCCGATCATTTTTTTTGCCAGATCATCGGGGTTGAAAGGCTTGCTGATGTAAGCATTCATACCTGCATCCAGATAGCGCTCTACATCTTCGCGAAGCACGTTTGCGGTCATGGCGATAATCTTGGTACTGCGCGCCGGCTCGTCCAGTTCACCACGTATCATCTTGGTAGCAGTGAGGCCATCCATCACCGGCATCTGGATATCCATCAGCACCAGATCGTAGGTGTTTGCACGCACCATGTCCACCGCTTCGCGGCCATTCACAGCCACTTCTATGCGGATACCGGACGCCATTTCCTGCAAGGTGTCTTCTGCCACCATCCGGTTGAATTCATTGTCTTCCACAAGCAATACGTGGGCCTTCTTCAACATTCCTCTTTGCGCTTCGGTTATGCTGTCGTCTTCTGAAACGGCGGTAGTTGCATCACTGCGTTTCAAGGGTAGCTCGAGGGTGAATGTGGTGCCCTTCCCGACCTGGCTTACGACTGAAATCTTACCATGCATCAGGTTGGAAAGCTGCTTGGAAATGGTAAGTCCCAGGCCGGTTCCTCCAAACTTGCGCGCTGTGTCTGTGCCTGCCTGCGTGAAGGATTCGAAAATGGATTCCACATAGTCTTCCGAGATGCCGATTCCGGTGTCTTCTACGTCAAAGCGCAACTGGCAAATGCCGTCTTTATCGTCGGTTTGGCTGACCCTCAATTCCACAAAACCCTTCTCAGTAAACTTGACCGCATTGCCCGTCAAATTGATTAGCACCTGACTGATTCTTGTGGGGTCACCAATGAGGGAATCTTCCACATCCGCAGCCACAATAACCCGCAAGTGCAGGCCTTTCTCCTCGGCCTTGAGCAGGAACATGTCGCGCACACCATCCATGATGCCACGCAAGGAAAAATGAACCTGCTCTATGATGATTTTACCTGCTTCAATCTTGCTTAGGTCCAGAATGTCGTTGATGATGACGAGCAGATTGTCGGCACTTTGACTAATTGCGTTTAAGTAGCGTTCCTGATGCGGTAAATGTTCCTTTTCCAATAGCAGCCGTGACATGCCCACAATCGCGTTCATCGGCGTTCGGATTTCGTGGCTCATGTTGGCCATGAACTGCTGTTTCAGCGCGGCCGTTTTCTCGGCAACCTCTTTTTCTTTTTGCGCCAATTCCACCTGCTGCCGCGTTTGCAGGTTACGCAGTTTGTTGAAGGTTGTCTGCTGAAAAATTTCTTCTTTGAGATGCTCGTATTGCTTCAGATGCTCGAAGGCTTTCGGGATATCGCCCGTCTTATCATAAAGCGCAGCAAGGGTTTCATGCAGGCTCATCACATCATGGAGACGGCTGAAATCACTGGCTTTTGCGAAAGCTTCTTCCAGAAAATCACGACTCTGACGATAGGAGCCTTCATCCAGATAAAGGCGTCCGAGATAGTAATTAGCCGTAATCTGTGATTCCACATCACCCAGTGTTTTGGCATCCTCCAGCACCGATCGCAGGGCTGCCTCTGCATCCTTTAGCCGGCCTTGCAGGTAATACACTTTGCCGATGCCGCTCACGGCAAGATTGCGCATCACAGTCCCCTCTTCGGACATGGAAAAATTTTCCTGGAAATAGCGAAGGGCCTCCCCAAACTTGCCCAGCTTGAAGTAGATGTTCCCAAGGATATAGTAGAGATTGGTCAGTCGGTGGAAGTCACTTTCCCGCTTGAAAATCGGCAGACAGCGGAGCGCGAAACCAAGTGCATTCTCGTAGTCACCGAGGTCGTAATGGATATACGCAATACTGGAAAGATTGACAGCCTGCGTCACTTCATCGCCGAGTGTTTCGTTGATGGCAAGTGCATTCTCGATATAGTTCAGAGCCGTTGCGAGGTCGCCACGATCGCGGTAGATAAACCCAAAATTGTTGAGCACACGAGCCTCCAGCGGGCGGTTGCGGATGTAGAGAGCAATGCCGTGTGCACCCTGCAGAATATCGAGCCCCTCGTCATAGGCCCCCTGCCGCCAATAGCACCAGCCTTTCAGGTTCATACCCCGCCCCTCTGCCAACATATACTTGGCGGCCGATGCACGCGCAATGATTTCATCCGCCATTGCAGAAGCGCGCTCCACATCCAGGTTGCGCAGCTCCATGGCTATTTCTATGAGGGTATCAATTCGGGATTGCTCATCATTCAGCGTATCGTAGTGCGCCTGGAGCTGTTTCAGGCGTGGGGTCTCTGTAAGCATGATGCAAAAATTAGCAAGATTTCTATGAGCATTTTTCAGGAAAAGCTGCCATAGAACTGAACCAAAGTAAGGAGGTAGTGCCGCCTAAATTTGCCGCGCCAGCTATGCTCCTGTCCCTTTCCATTCGCAATTACGCCATCATTGACGAACTCTCCATTCGTCCCGATGCGCAGCTCACCACGCTGACCGGCGAAACGGGGGCAGGCAAGAGTATTATCCTAGGTGCACTGTCCCTGATTTTGGGCGAACGAGCCGACAGTTCCGTGCTGATCAACAAGGACGAAAAATGCGTTGTGGAGGCCTGCTTTGATGTGGCGGCCAATGCAGGATTTCGTGCCGCACTGACTGCAGAGGATCTGGACGACGATGCCCAATGCATCATTCGTCGCGAGGTAGCACCTACCGGCAAAAGCCGCGCTTTTATCAACGATACGCCTGTGAATCTGGCGGTACTCAATCGCCTTAGTTCTCTGCTTGTTGACCTGCACCAGCAGTTCGATCATCTGGCGTTGAAAGAAGACAGTTTTCAGCTCGACGTGCTGGATGCAATTGCCGGCAATTCCGAAATCCGACAGCAATACAGCCTTGCCTTCAAGGCCTGGCATGCAACGCACACTACTCTTCAGATGCTTCAGGCCGAGCACCAACGCAGACAACAGGAGGCCGACTACAAGCTGTTCCTCTTTAACGAATTGGCGAACGCCGGCTTTCATGAAAACGAAGTGGAAGAGGTCGAGAATCAGCTTAAAACGCTCAGCCATGCTGAAAAAATTCTTGGCGTACTTCAGGCCACTCGCGCGGTGCTCACAGAAAGCGAACAGCCCCTCACCGGCGAGCTGCGCAAAAGTATCCAACAACTGACCGGCATTACCGAATGGCTGCCTTCAGTAGCGCCACTTCACGAGCGACTCAACAGCGCATGGCTGGAGCTAAAAGACATCAGTGATGAATTGAGCAGGCTTGAAGAATCCATAGATCTGGATGCAAGCCTGGTGCAGCGCCTGCAGGAGCGCCTCGACCTGGGCTACCGGCTCTTTAAGAAGCATAGCCTTTCCAGCACCGCAGAATTGCTGCAATTGCAAAACAACCTGGCGGATGATTTGAAGGCTTCTTCCGACCTGAGCGAAAAGCTGGAGAAGCTGCGCCAGCAACTCGCGGACCAGCAGGAAACCCTACACCGGAACGCGACTGTTCTTTCAGGAAAAAGAGCGACAGTGGCGCCTCAGTTGGCTGCCGAGATCACGCGACTTCTGGCCCTTGTAGGCATGCCCAATGCACGTTTCGAAATCAGGCTCAGCCCGTCCACACAACCGTCTATCATCGGAGCAGACGAGGTGGAATTCCTCCTGGATGCAAATAAGAGCGGGCGTCTGCAGGCCTTGCATCGCGCAGCTTCCGGCGGTGAAATGAACCGAATCATGCTGGCAATTAAATCGCTGACGGCACAGGCGATGCAGTTGCCTACTCTCATCTTCGACGAAGTGGATACAGGAATTTCCGGAGAGGCCGCACGGCAGGTGGGCTTGCTACTTCGCCGCCTTGCCGACTATCATCAGGTTATTTGCATCACGCACCAGCCCCAGGTGGCTGCCCGCGGCACACAGCACTTTTTTGTTTTTAAAGAAGCTGATCAGGAAGGGCGCATTCACACCCGCGTTCGTAGTCTGAGCGATGAGGAACGCGTGATGGCCATTGCCCGCATGATTGGCGGCGAAAAACCGAGTGATGCTGCAGTCAACCACGCAAAGGAGTTGGTGCAGCAATGAGCTGGAGTGTTCACACTTCGAATTTCCTGCGTGTCAAATCACCGCGTCAGCCGGGAACCTATTTCGATTTCGGCACGGGAATCTTCGGCACATTCACCTTCACGTAATACCACTTCGAGGAGTTGACAAGCTGATAATAGAGCGCATCCCCCGGCATATTTCGAACGGCAGCAGGCATCTCATCATGACTGTGTTGCTCTGAGGTAAGCGTGGCATGTGTGCCCGGCTTATAGTCAGAATAAGGGAGGTTCATGTACATCAACATGAAGTCGTTCGGGCCACCGCCAAAGCTGCGTTTCACCGGGCTGGTGGATTTCACATCAAGCCATTCCGTCTTCCCCTTTTTATAGAAAACACCCTGTGGCGGTGTGCGACTCTTCCACACAATTTCGAAGTTGGCTTCGGCATTGGGGCGGCCATTGGGAAGACCTGAAGGAACCGGGCGAACGGTGATGCGGGTGACGCTGAGTGCGGCTGCGGAAGATGGCGATTTGCCCTTTTGGGCGAAGCCGGAAGTCGTGCTTCCAAGAATCAGGAAGAAGGCTGTGGCGATTGAAAAAATCTGCTTCATGGTCTTGCAGGAAAGACCAAAAATAGGGGCCTCAGGTTGGGTTGAAAATGTGAAAACCCTGGTAATCTTAGCCGAGGTCTATCTCCGTGTTGTCACCAATATTGAGGCTTTGGCTCATGCCGCGCACAAAGGCATCCGAGCCGATAATGGATGAATGCAGCACGACCTCCTTCAGCTCTGCATACGAC
>JAMIQN010000260.1:0-10957 GCA_035914595.1 Chitinophagaceae bacterium
GGTGGATCACCTCATCGAAGCTCATGCGGCAACCCTGCCCGATGAAGAGGCCGCCCAACTGCTTTCGCAAATGGATGCCCTGCTGGCTGAAGACGATTTCGCCGGACTGAAAAATCTGATCGAAAGCAACAAGATCAAATGCTCCGTATCGGGCACTGCCAACTGGACGGATGTGCGCCAGTTTAACCTCATGTTCCGAACCGAATTTGGAGCCGTGGCTGCTGAAGATGGAGAAGACAACGGCGTCTTCCTGCGCCCCGAAACGGCCCAGGGCATCTTCGTCAATTTCCTGAACGTGCAGAAGACCGGGCGGATGAAAATTCCTTTCGGCATTGCCCAAACCGGCAAGGCCTTTCGCAATGAAATTGTAGCCCGCCAGTTCATCTTTCGCATGCGCGAGTTTGAGCAGATGGAAATGCAGTTTTTCGTCCGGCCCGGCACACAGAAAGAATGGTACGAGAAGTGGAAGCAGGCACGCTTGAAATGGCACCTTTCTCTCGGCATTCCCGCCGCTCATTACCGCTATCACGACCACGCCAAGCTGGCGCACTACGCCGATGCCGCCTGCGATATCGAGTATGATTTTCCCATCGGCTTCAAAGAGGTGGAAGGCATCCACAGTCGCACCGATTTTGACCTCCGCCAGCATCAGGAATACAGCGGCAAGAAGATGCAGTATTTCGATAACGACCTGGACCCCGCCACCGGCAAGCCTTACGGCAACTACATCCCCTATGTGGTGGAGACCAGCATCGGCCTGGACCGTGCTTTCCTCATGGTCGTTTCTGAAGCCTATACCGAAGAAGACCTGAGCACGCCCGAGAAGAAAGACGACCGGGTGGTGCTGAAGCTGCCGGCCTTCCTGGCGCCCCTCAAATTGGGTATCATGCCGCTCACTAAAAAGGACGGACTACCCGAAGTGGCACGCAGCCTCATGCACGAATGCATGCCGCACTTCATGTGCTTCTACGAAGAGAAAGACAGCATCGGCAAACGCTACCGCCGCATGGATGCCATCGGCACTCCTTTCTGCGTCACCATTGATCATCAGACCAAAGAAGACGGCACGGTCACCATCCGCTACCGCGATACGATGACGCAGGAACGCATCCCGATGAGCAGCGTCCGAGAGGTTGTAAGCAAGGCCTGTGCCCTGCCCTTTGGCCAACTTTGAGGTTCGGAATTTTTCTGCGTCCATCGCAAACCCAGCCTACGCATGAATGAGCTGATTCAGGAATGGCAACTGGACCCTTCACTACATAGTAAGGAAGCCATCATCATGGCGCTGGCTTTGCGTGTGGGGGAGCTCCTTACCCGCGACCCGATGCAGTTTCTGCAGCTCATGTATCGTCTGGACGTGCCGGAAGCACCGTTGAGCGAAGCCCTCGAATCACCCGATGCAGGCCTGCGCATCGCCGAACTTATCTGGAACCGTCAAGAGCAGAAGGACATCACCCGACGCAGCTTTCAGCGCCCCGACGATGCTGCGGATGAAGACCTGGCCTGGTAATTCCAGCGCTTAATCAGGCAACACTTTCCCGGGATTCAAAATGCCCTTGGGGTCAAAAACATTTTTGATGGAGTGCATCAGTTTGCGCTGTGCTTCATCGAAAGCGAGGTCCATATAACGGCGCTGCACATAGCCGATTCCATGCTCGCCGGACAAGGTGCCTCCCAGGCGAATTACTTCGCTAAACAGTTCACGAATCGCCAGCGGTAGCTCATCATTCCAGAAGGTGTCGCTCAGCTTTCCCCGCAGGATGTTGACATGCAAATTGCCATCGCCGGCATGACCGAAGCAGATGGTTTCGAAGCCATATTTCCTGCCCAGCTCTTTCACAAAATGAAGCAGCTCCGGTAAGGCGGCACGCGGCACCACGGTGTCTTCTTCCTTCTTCACGGAATGCGCCCGAACGGCCTCGCCCACCTTTCTGCGCAAAGCCCAAAGCTGCGATTTCTGATCGTGTGATTCTGCAAAGAGTGGCTCGCCGATATCGAAGCGGGAAACGATTTCGGCTATGCTTTCCATGTCCTGCATCAGCCGGTCTGCATCATTCCCATCCACTTCAATCAGCAGGTGCGCCGCGATGTCATCGGCCACCGGAATGCTGGTGTTGTCAGTGTAGGCCTGTGTCAGCAGCAGGGCATCGCGTTCCATAAACTCGAGGGCACTCGGCGTGTGGCCGGCCAGGAAAATTTCATTCACGGCCCGGCAGGCTTCTTCCGCACTGCGAAAGGGCACCAACAGGCTCAGGTCCTGCGTGGGATGCGGCAAGAGGCGCAACACAATTTTCGTGACGATGGCCAGCGTGCCTTCACTGCCCACTATCAATTGTGTGAGGTTGTAGCCGGTGGCATTTTTCAGCACGTTTGCGCCGGTCCACATCACGGTGCCATCTGCCAAAACCACTTCCAGATTCAGCACATAATCTTTCACCACACCGTACTTCAAAGCCTTGGGGCCGCCGCTGTTCTCCGCCACATTGCCGCCGATGAAGCAGGAGCCTTTGCTGGCGGGGTCCGGCGGATAGAAGAGCCCTTTTTCTTTGACGGCTTCCTGCAATTCCTGCGTAATGACACCCGGCTCTGTCGTTACCTGAAAATTGCGGGTATCAATCTCCAAAATCCGGTTCATGCGGCGCATGTCGAGAACGATGCCGCCAAACACAGGCAAGGCGCCTCCGCTCAATCCGGTACCGGCTCCGCGCGGGGTCACCGCAATGCCCTGTTCATGGCAATGACGCAAAATCCGGCTCACCTCATCGGTTTGTTCCGGTTGCAGAACGAGGGCTGGGCGAAAGAGCAGGTCTTCGGTTTGGTCGGCACCACAACGCTCCAACGATTCATCATCACTCAGGATGCGGCCCGCCGGCAGGATGCTTTGAAAGATGGCGATGTCGGCTGCATCAGGTTGCTTGAAAGGCATAATTGCAAGTTAGCGGCAACGCGAAGCTTGTGCCCCCGAAGGATGACCTTGGCCGAGCTGCTCAATCGTTGAAAAAGCCTTGCTGCCTTTGCTTTTTCAATGCTGCCTCTTTCAAAAATTAACTTCGTCGTGTGCCACAATTCCGGCGCGCTATTTCACTCTCTTTTCTCATGACCGGCATCACAACTAAGCTGCTGCTTCCTGAATCAACAGATGCAGCGCAGCAAATCTGGCAATTGCGCGAAGCGGTATTGAGGCGCCCTTTAGGGCTGAGCCTGCGTGATGAAGACCTGAGTGGAGAGCTGGAAGAACAGACCCTGTATGCGGCAGATACAGCGGGCCAAATCCTCGGTTGCCTGATGCTGCGCCGGCTGGATGAAATGCGGATGAAGCTGCGCCAGATGGCCGTTTCGCCCGAAGTGCAGCGTCTTGGGATAGGGCGCCTGTTGGTAGGTAAAGCCGAAGAAGTAGCAAGGCAACAGGGCTGTCAGAGGATGGAGTTGCACGCCCGCGCACATGCCGTTGGTTTTTATGAAAAGCTGGGCTATCAGGTTGAGGGGGCCTCCTTTCAGGAAGTAGGAATCCCGCACCGGCGGATGTGTAAATTCATTGGATGCGCTGCTCCTCCGGAAAAGTAGATGCCCTGCGTACCGAATGGTATGAACGGGCCGATGCTTTGCCTTCGGAATGGGACCGCAGCCTGCCTTCTCAATCTTATCTCCTTCGTTCTTCGCTGCAACAGCAAGAGGCTGCGAAGCTCCCGGATCTGACGTACGCGTATGCGGCGCTTCATGGCCGGGATGGCATTCTCGCTCAGGCTGCCTTCCAGGTATTGCGCCTGCAGCCCGAACATGTGAAGGCAGATTCGATGCCGGCCTGGCAATATCAGATGTGGCGCCTGGCGGCCCGTGTGCTCCATCCGCGCCTGCTGGTGGGTGGTGCGCTTTTTCGTCATGATGTAGAGAGCCTTTGGCATAGTCCGTTGTTAGCCCCTTTTGACACCTTCGTTTGGTACCGGAATGTGCTTCAAAGCCTGCGCCAACGAAGCTGTGCCGCTGCCATCCTGCTCAAAGAATTACCTGCCGAACTGGTGCCCTATTTCCAGCATCAGGCCGGCGATTACCTGCTTCTTCGAAATGATATTTCCATGGAAATGGAGATTCCTGCTTCGTGGCAAAACCTGCAGGACTATGCAGCCAGTCTGAAACACAAATACGCACAGCGTTTTCGCAAAACAAGGCAGGGCTGGCAAGGGCTGCGAGTAGCAGAAATGGATAAGGCGGAAACATTGGCAAATGCCGGCGCTCTTTATGCTCTGTATCGTCAGGTGGCAGAAGCGCAATCGGTGCGGATCGGTTTTCTCAGCCGCGACTTCCTGCCGGGATTGAAACAGGCATATGGCGACCGCTTGCGGATCTGGGGGATTTGGGAAACGGAACGACTGGTTGCTTTCACTTCAGGCTGGGTGCATCCGCAGAGCTTCGACATGTTTTACATCGGGCTGGACTATTCGCGAAATGCAGACCTGCAGCTCTATTTCAACATCCTCTTTTTTGCAGTGGAGCAGGCGATTTCCCTCCAAAAACCATTGCTCATTTTAGGGCGAACTGCGCTGGAAGCCAAAGCCCGCCTGGGTTGCCGGCCTCATTATCTGCACACATTTCTGCACGTCCGCAATCCAATTCTGCGCTCAGTAGTGGCCCGTCTGCAGGCTCGCTTTGCGGACAGTGGCGGCGAATGGGAGCAACGACATCCCTTTCTCAGAAAGCCCGATACGACGAGAATTTCTTCTTAGAAAAAAGCCTTTGAACCGCTCTTAAAACCGGTTCTTCCACATCATGCTTTCAACAGGACGGTTGGGCTGAGCGTTGTATTTCGCATTGCCCTTCTTGTTGTAAGGAACCAGGATTTCACCTTCTACAGGGAAGTAAATGAGCTGCCCAACAGGCATTCCTTTATACACTTTCACCGGTTGCTTGACGGAGATTTCAAGCGTCCAGTTGCCGCAAAAACCCACATCGCCCTTGCCGGCCGTAGCATGGATGTCTATGCCCAGACGGCCCGTGCTGCTCTTGCCTTCCAGGAAGGGAACATGTGCGTGCGTTTCGGTGTATTCGAGTGTGGTGCCGAGGTAGAAAATATGCGGGTACAGCACGAAACCTTCTTCCGGAATTTCGAAGCATTCAATCTCGTTATGCTTGCGTGCATCCAGGATGTGTTCGCGGTAGGTGGCGAGGGTGCCTCCCAGATGCACATCATACGAATTAGAACCAAGGCAGGCCCTGTCGTAGGGCGAAATCCGGATGGTTCCTTTCTCAATTTCTTCGAGGATGCGGGCGTCGGAAAGAATCATGGCTGCGCAAAAGTAGGGGCAGGCTGCCAAGCCTTTTATTCAGCAAAGGCGGCAGCCTGCCCGTTCAAAGTGGTTGCTTTTTGAAAGCGTATCAGAGCACCGCGGCACCGGCGGCATCTTCGGCAGCCTTGTATTGGCGCACCTGCTCCAGTGCATCCGGAATGACGTCTGAAATAATTACGATGAAGGAGCCTTTCTGTGCGTGTGTTAGGGCATAGTCTATGGCTTCACGCTCTTTGTGGATGGTGAGCACCTTCTTGTCCGGAGCTACGCGGCGGATGCCTTTGGTAATCCAGTCAATGATATCATCGGCGCTGCGACCCCGCATGTTCTTATCCTGGCGAATGATGATTTCATCAAAAATTTTTGCGCTCTCCTCACCGAGGTTCATCAGGTCTTCATCGCGGCGGTCGCCTACGCCGGCAATGATGCCTACGCGGCAGGTCGCATCCACCTGGCGGACCATCTTGCCCAGGGCCTGAATGCCGTGGGTGTTGTGAGCATAGTCCAGCATGACGGTGTAGTTGCGGAAATGGAAGACGTTCATTCGGCCGGGAGTCTGTGCGGCGCCGGGCACAAAGGTTTGCAGCGCCTGCCGGATGTCTTCAATCTTAAAGTCGCGGACATACACAGCCAGCACGGCAGCCATCGCATTGGCCACATTGAATTCGGCAAAGCCGCCGAAGGTGATTGGGATGTTTTTCACATGCTCCACGCGAATTTTCCAGCCGCCTTTAATGAGGGTGATGTAGCCTTCTTCATACACGGCTGCGAGGCCTCCCTTTCCTGTATGAGCTTTGATGCGTTCGTTTCGGGGGTTGAGTGCATAGAGCGCCACCTTACATTCCAACTCGCTGCGCATGGCATATACCAGATCATCTTCTGCATTGAGCACTGCATAGCCATCGTGCTGCACTGTTTGTGGTACCGTGCTCTTGAGGCGCGCCAGCTTTTCAATCGTATCAATTCCGCCGAGGCCCAGATGGTCTTCTGCTACGTTGGTTACTACGGCTACATCGCAACTATGAAAACCCAGACCGGCGCGCAACATGCCGCCGCGAGCCGTTTCTAAAACGGCAAAATCAACGGTCGGGTCTTTGAGCACAAACTCAGCAGAGACAGGCCCTGTGCAATCGCCCTGTACCATCAGTTGGTTTTGAATATAGACGCCATCGGTGGTGGTGTAGCCTACCTTATGCCCCATCTGTTTGACGATATGCGCAATGAGGCGCGTTGTGGTGGTCTTGCCATTGGTGCCGGTGATGGCGATAATCGGGATGCGTGCGCTGGAGCCCGGCGGGTAAAGCATGTCTATCACCGGCTCAGCCACATTGCGGGGTAGTCCGTCGGTAGGCTCCAGGTGCATTCTGAAACCCGGTGCTGCATTCACTTCCAGCACAGCGCCGCCATTCTCTTTGATAGGCGTGGAAAGATCCGGCGCCATGATGTCAATGCCGCAGATGTCTAGCCCGATGATGCGGGCAATGCGTTCGCAGAGGAAGACATTGCTGGGGTGCACGATATCGGTCACATCAGTTGCCGTGCCGCCGGTAGAAAGGTTGGCGGTGGGCTTCAGCCATAGCTCTTCGCCTTTGGTGAGAACAGTTTCCAGCGTGAAGCCTTTCTTGGTAAGAATGTCTTCGGTAAAGGCATCTACTTTAATGGAGGTAAGCACTTTTTCATGGCCATAACCACGCCTCGGATCAGCATTCACTTGGTCTATCAATTGCTGAATAGTGCTGGCTCCATCGCCGATGACGGCGGCAGGTGTGCGTAGGGCAGCAGCCACAAACTTGTAGTTGATCACCAGGCAGCGGAAATCGCGGCCCACGACAAACTTTTCGCAGATTACGGAGCGGCCATATTGCTGCGCTGCTTCCAGCGCTACAACTGCATCTTCCCAGGTCTTCACATTGGTGGTAGCTCCTTTGCCATGATTGCCATTGACAGGCTTCAGCACGATGGGATAACCGATTCGGTCCACGGCGTCCTGCATGCCTTCGCGCGAGCGGACAATGCGCCCACGGGGTACCGGAATTTCAGCAGCTTCCAGCAGGCTCTTGGTTTCTTCTTTATCGCAGGCAAGATCCACTGCAATGGAGGAAGTGGTACTGGCAATAGTAGCCCGAATGCGTTTTTGATTGCAGCCATAACCCAGTTGCACCAGCGATGAGCTGTTGAGCCGGATGAAAGGAATCTTACGTCGTACGGCTTCTTCCACGATGCTGCCGGTGGAAGGCCCCAGCCGCTCTTCTTCGCGAATCTCACGGAGGTTTTGGATGTCTTCAGCCAGGTCATAAGGCACGCCATCCACCAGCGCCTGCGCAATCCTCACAGCCGCTTTTGCGGTGTATTGGCCCGCCTTTGCCTCGATGTAGGAAAACACGACGTGATACACACCCTTGGGATATCCTCCAGCCTCTCGGGTACGTCCAAAGCCTGTGTCCATGCCGGCAAGGGTTTGCAGTTCCAAGGCGATATGCTCCACGACATGGCCCATCCAGGTGCCTTCATCCACGCGGTGATAGAAGCCGCCGGGAACGCCTTCTGAACAACGATGCTCATACAATGAAGGCATCAATGCATCCAGCCGTTCTCGAAATCCGGGTATCGTGTTGGTTGGTTTTTGCTCCAGTTCTTCCAGGTCCAGGAGCATCACGATGAGCTTGTGGCGGCGGATGGACCAGTAGTTCGGACCGATCGTCGTGCGGATATCCAGAATCTTCATGGGCTTTCTTGAATGGCTCGAAAAGCTACGGATAAAAATTTCAGACAGGCAATGGCACAGCCTGTTTCAGGCTTACTTCATCGAGTACGTGAATGACTTCGCGAAGCTGTTTTCGCTATGCTTTTCCAAAAACGGCAGCGGCATTGCAGCCTCCAAAACCGGACGCTGTTTTCAACGCAAAATCAATAGTGGCGGCCTCTGCCCGGCGGCTTACCTGCACCGCCTGCGACACGCCCAGCTTCTGAAATCCGGGAGAGGCAATGGTCATTTCGTGGCGCATACTTTCTATCAGCAGCACGGATTCCATCACGCCTGCTGCCCCCAACGTATGGCCTAAGTATCCCTTGGCACTATGCAGTGGCGCATGCAGCAAACCCGCGAGGCCAAAAGCTTTGCTTTCCATCTCATCATTGTAGAGGGTCGCCGTGCCGTGGGCAGAAATGGCCTGAATATTCGCCGCCGAAATCTCGCTTTCCTGCAAGGCCCGATTAATGGCCAAAGCCAGTTCTTCACCCGTGCGCGAGGGGCCTGAAATATGGTTGGCATCGTTGCTGGTAGCAGTGCCCATCAGTCGGGCGAGGCTGCCGGTTTGCGCTTCGCGGGAAAGAATAAGTGTGGCTGCTGCTTCTCCGAGATTAATGCCCGTGCGTGCCGCATCAAAGGGCCTGCAAGGCTCATTGGCCAAAGCCTGAAAAGAGGCAAAGCCTGCCAGCACAAAGGGCGTCAGCCGGTCGGCACCACACACAATGGCGGTGTCAAAGCGAGCCTGCTGCAAACAACGATGTGCGTAACCGAGCGCTGCCACTCCGGAGATGCAGGCCTGCGAAATCACTACTGCCGGTGTGGGAAGGCCACAGGCCTGTGCAATCAGGCGGGCACTCGTCCCCAGGCGCAGGCGCTCATCAGGCACCTCGCCCAACCATTCGATATTGCCTTTGGTGGACGCCAGGATGAAGCAGCAGCGATGCACATCCAGGCCCACGCAGTGACTCATCGCTTCACGGATGGAATAGACGCAGAGCCGCTCAAAAGGCGATAGTCCGGGGGCAGGTTCTGCCTGTATAGTTGCCCATTGCTCGGGTGTCAGCGGAGCGGCATACACGGGCCGTGGGAAGAGGAGTTCATCTTCTACCAGACGCAATCCACGTTGCCCCTTCTGCACTGCATGCCACACGTCATAAGTGCTCAGTCCAAGCGCCGAGCTAATGTTGCCGGCAATGCAATAGGCAGGTGTCATCGGGGGAGTTCTCAGCTTTCCGGAGTGTCCAGCCACTTCTTTTTCCAGTCGGTAATAAAGGGAGGCTGGGTCAGCATCAGCTCCATGGATTGGCGATCCAGAAAGACCTGCACAGAACTGCCGGTAGCCACGCGTTCGCCGGTATTGAGGTCGGTGATAGCGTAGTTGAAAAGCAGCTTAGCAGCCGGCGAATCCACATAGGTTGTTTCAAGACGGATGGAATGGCCGTAGCGCAGGATACGGGAATAGTTGCAGTCCACATGCACGATGGGCACCACGATATTATTCCGAAAGAGGTCGAGATATCGGAGGCCGTAGGTAGCGCCAAAGGCTTCGCGCCCGTCTTCGAAATAGCGAATGAAATGCCCGTGCCAAACGATGCCCAGCGGGTCAGCTTCGCTAAACTTCACGTCTATCTCCGTGATATGGGAAAGTTGTCGGCTCAAGATGGCTTAGAGCTTATCCACGTGCTTCAGGATGTTGAAGAAGGCTTTTGCCCAGTAATTGCGGAAGCCAAATCCGCCGGCATCACCGGTGAGCCGGCCCGTTTGCAGCACGGTCTTTTTGCCCATATCCACGAAGGCTACCCAAGCGCTTGCCGCCTCTTTACCCTTGCTCATTCCTTCGATGAAAAAGAGAAGGCCCACGCCTTTCTTCCCTTTGAAATTGTAGCCCCGGACGGCCTTCTCAATATCCGCTTTGGAAAGGCGGCTGAAGTCGGAAGGATTGTTTGAAAACACGTCTTTGCCTGCTTTGTCGTTGGCGGCATCGGTTACTTCCGTTGCATATTCCACCGAGCTGCGATGGACATACTTCGCGACATCATACTTCTTCTGTTCATTGACGAAAAGCTGATTCCAGGCCGGATAAAATTTGTCCCGCATCTGGTCCGGTGTGATTTCCCCGGCATCCTTGAACTGGTGCGCATCGCCGATGAAACGGCAATGGCTAAAGTCAAGACCCAGCCAGGTGATGGGCGCGTCGGAGTGGATGACATCGCCGTCTTGGGCAAAGAGAGATCCTGCACTCAGGCAGCATACAAACAGGAAACTGAGGATGGTTTTCATTGGAAATTGAATTAGGATGGTTGTAAGAATATCTTGAGTTCGCACGAAGCTAATAGCTCACCACCTGCATTGCGGACATGCGCCTTGGCCAGGTGCACGTTTAGCACCTGATTCAGGTATTGAATCTCGGTTGTGATGGTGTCGCCGGCACACGGCAGCTTTTCAATATGCAGGTCTTTCAGCGCCCCGATATATCCCAGCGAAGGATCTCCTCCATCGTTGGAACGAGGCAGCCCTGCACCGGCAGCCTGCGCCATATTTTCTATCAGGCCCGACTCGGTAAAATGCCCCTGATGCAGCAGCACATTGTCCGGTTGAATTTGGAAAACCGCCGTAGCGCCTCCTTCATGCGGAGTGATTTCATCTATCATGACGAAGGGCGTGCGGTGGGGTAGCAACTGCAGAATATCCATAGCTATAGGTCAGGGCCGGGCTTTCCAAAAATCGAAGTAGTTAAACCACTGGTCCGGGTACTGTCGCAGTTCGCTTTCCAAAAGCGCTACGAAGTCATTCAGCATCTGCCTCGCCCCTGTGTCCCCACGACCTTCATAGCTGCGTGCCGCCCAGCTTTTATAGTGGTAGTGGAAGGTAGTTTCTTTGAATGCAAAAACAAAGCAGACCGGGGCATGCAGCTTTGAAGCAAGCA
>JAMIQN010000261.1:0-2533 GCA_035914595.1 Chitinophagaceae bacterium
ATCCCGCTGGAGCTTTTGCTGAGCCACCTGCACGGGCTGCATTTCTACTCCTGGCGGCAGACCCTGATGAACGTCTATCTGAACCTGGTGAATGCCGGCATAGACCTGCTGCTGCGCGGCCTGGCGCTGATGGTGCTCGTCTTCTTCGGGAGCTTCTCAATCGAGAACACCCTACATCCGATTTTGTATTGGGCCCTGCTGTTTCTGGCGGAAGATTTCATGTTTTGGGTTGAGCATTTCGTGGATCATCGTGTGCGCTTTTTCTGGGCTGTTCATGTCACGCACCACTCCAGCGAAGAATTCAACCTGAGTACCGGCTTTCGCTCCAGCGTGCTGATGCCCTGCTATCGCTATCTCTACTTTATTCCGCTGGCCCTGCTTGGCTTCAACCCGGTGCATATCCTTTTCATGTATGCCCTGACGCAGACCTACGGCATCCTCGTGCACACGCGGGCTATCGGCAAGCTGCCGGCCTGGATTGAAGCCGTGCTGGTGACGCCTTCGCATCATCGCGTCCACCATGCTTCCAACATTCCTTATCTGGATAAAAACATGGGCATGGTGCTCATTATCTGGGACCGCCTCTTCGGAACTTTTGCTGCCGAAAGGCCCGATGAAAAACCAGTCTATGGCCTCACCAAACCTTTGGCGCAGCCCAACCATCCCATCCGAATTATCACGCACGAGTGGGCCGCTTTAGCCCATGACATCGCCCGGGCCAAAAGCTGGAAGGATAAGCTGCGCTACCTCTATATGCCCCCCGGCTGGAGCCCCGACGGCAGCACGCATACCAGCGCCGAATTGCAGCGCGAATACGATGCTACGCACCGGCAGTAGTCTCAATTTTTCAGGAAGGATTTCCGGCTATTTGCCGGCTCCCGATTTCACCACAAAATCAAACTCAGCCTTCGTGACGGCACTCACGGAAAGCCGCGACAGGCGTACGAGTTGCATGTCTTTCAATTGCGGAATCGTCTTGATTTCGGAAAGCCTGAGGGGCCGCTTCAATGCCTTGACGGGCTCCAGCTCCACCACCGACCAGTCGCCTTCCTTAGCCGTTGGGTCGGGGTAAGCCTCGCGCACCACTTTGGCCACACCAACGATTTCCAGGCCTTCATTGCTGTGGTAGTAAAGCACCTGATCGCCGCGCTTCATGGCCCGAAGATTATTGCGGGCGCCATAGTTGCGCACTCCATCCCACACCGCATGGCCATCCTTGACGAAGCTCTCCCAACTATAGCAGGAAGGTTCTGATTTTACGAGCCAGTAGTTCATGATTTCCGGATTAAAAAATGGAACTGCAATTTTTTGAATTCTCTGCTTTTGCTGCCGCAAAAAATAGAAGTCCTGCCCTTTGAACTGTGCTGGCTAAGCCTCGCGGTCGAGCAGCATGGCAGCTACCTGACGGAGGGCCTCTTTGCGCCTGCTGACCACCGCCACTTCGTCCAGCGCAGCAAAAGCAAGCTGCGAATATTCGGCCACGGCCTCGCGGCATCGTTGGTCGGCGCCGCTGCGGCGGAAAAGCTCCAGCGTGTGCGGCAGTTTTTCAGGATGGCTCCTGCCCTGCCATTCCTGCAGCCGTTGAGCATCCTCTGCATTCAGGTTTTCGAGGGCGATGAGATGCAGGTAGGTCTTCTTGTCGGCCAAAATATCGCCGCCTGCCTGCTTGCCTAATTTGGCGGGTTCGCCGAAGGCATCGAGGTAATCATCCTGCAATTGAAAAGCAATGCCCAGCGCGCGCCCAAAGGCATAGAGCTTGTCGGCGGCACCGGCTGTGGCTCCGCCAATCAGAGCGCCGATTTTGAGGCTGGCCGCCAGCAAAACCGATGTTTTCAGCTCTATCATTCGGATGTATTCAGCCACGCTGACATCATTGCGCTGTTCAAAGTCCATGTCCCATTGCTGGCCTTCGCACACCTCGATGGCGGTGCGGTTGAACACCTCCAGCACTGCCGGCAGGGCCGCGCCGGTACGGCTCAGTTGCTGATAAGCTTCGATGCAGATGAGGTCGCCACAAAGGATGCCTGCGGTGAGGCCGTTGCGGGCATGGATGGTAGCCTGGCCCCGCCGCAGGGGCGCCTTGTCCATGATGTCGTCGTGCACGAGGCTGAAATTGTGAAACAGCTCAATGCCCAGGGCTGCATGAAAGGCTTCGTCGCGGAGGGGCTGAAACAGCTCGGCGGCCATCAGGCAGAGGACAGGACGGACGCGTTTGCCGCCCAGGCTTATCAGGTATCGGCAGGGTTCATACAGGGTATCCGGCGCACCGCCGAAGATGCCCGCATTGCGGAGCCTCGATTCGAATAGCGTGGCGAGTTCGCTGAAGGTTTGCAAGGGGAAAGGTTTTTTCCGCTGTCGCGGGAAAGCAAAAAAAATTCCGGCCCCAAAACGACAGCAGCCAGTGCAATTGTTCCACGCTGAGGGTGACAACCTCGGCGTCTTTCGGCCACTTGAAGCGGTCGGCTTCCAGCCGCTTGATCATCAGCCAGAATCCTGTCCGTTCCCACAGCAGGATCTTGATCCGGTCGCGCCG
>JAMIQN010000262.1:0-2549 GCA_035914595.1 Chitinophagaceae bacterium
GATTGGCCTCTTCACAGGTACTGTTTCCTATAATTCTGCGTTTACGGGTGCTGCTACCATCACCGCGACGGCTACCGGCTGTAATGGCACCTCTACTCAGGACTTCCATGTTTTTGTAAGGCCAACAGTAGCTGCTCCGGCCTTCTCTGCAGGCTCTTTAAATGTGCGTAAGCAAGGATCCGGCACGGACGGATTTACAGCCACGGCCGCCAACTCCAGCGCTATCAGCTACTCTTTGTCGCCTGCTGTGGCCGGCAATATCATTACCAATACCGGTGCCGTTACCTGGAGCCCCACATTCTTTGGGACGGCTACGGTCACTGCTACCGCCACCGGTTGTAATGCCGCGCCTGCCACTAACCATAACGTGACGGTCGTACAGACGCCAGTATTTACGCTGGGGCCGACAAGCTCTCGTTGTCAGGGAGCTGGGGCAGTTGCTTATGTGGCTTCCTCGGTTAACGGCACCGTGAGCTATTCGCTGAAGACGACGCCCAATGATCCCTCAACCGTAATTAATGCAGGCACCGGCCTCGTCAATTTCAGTTCAGGATTTTCAGGAACGGCCGTTGTTTATGCCGTTGCAACTAATGGTGTGGTAACGACGGATACCGCGCAACACCTCATTACAGTCAATGCAGCACCTCACCTGACGGCACCTACGCCTTCAGTAAAAACAATCTGTAGCGGCGACAGTACTCAAATACCACTCGTTGCTTCCAGCGGTGCGGGCAGCACATTCACATGGGTAACAGCAGGTGGCGCGTACATCACCGGAAAGAGCGGAGGTATTATCAACTACATCAATCAGGCACTGAACAATTCCAGCAATGCGAACATGGATTCGATGTACTACATCGTTACCGTGACTTCCGCAGACTTGTGCACAGGCCTTACCCCTGACAGTATCAAGGTCCGCGTCAATCCGAAGCCTGCAATTTCTGCGCTGTTGCCTCATACCATCTGTAGCCAGGATACGGTGAACTATAATCTCAACGCCAGCACACCGAGCACGTTTGTATATACAGAGCGCCATGATGCCAATATCCGAGGCGCTTTTGGTTCGGGTGGTGCTTTAATCAACCAGACGCTCGAAAACACAGACTCCAGTGCATCACCGGTAACCGGGTCTGTTACTTACCGCATCGTTCCGACCTCCATAGTTGGCTGTGTCGGTATTGCGGATAGCGTAACGGTCACCGTGAAGCCTGCGCCAAGAGTCATCTTCAGCACAGGCCCTGCGGCGGCGCGATGCAGTGGAGCTTCCAGCGCCATTGGCCTTTCGGCGAATGTGTCTTCCACCTTCACGTGGACGACTGCAGCAATTACTTCTAAGGGATTCGTGAGCGGTAATTCAGCCGGCTCCGGCAACAATATCAACCAAACCCTGACCAACAGCAGCAATTCCCTCTCCGATTCCATTTCCTACACCGTTACCCCGACTACGGTTTCCAGCTCACCAACCTGCGTTGGGCCGCAAAAGACCGTTATCGTGACGGTGAATCCCAAACCGGTATTGACCTCCGTCGTTACGGACAGCGTATGCAGTAATTCATTTACTGCGACGCCCCTCTCCGCCAGCCTTCCGAGCACTTATTCCTGGACGCTTGGCACCAATAGCGGGGGCATCACAGGAGCATCGGCACAATCGGCAAGCATAGCCCTCTCGACCATTAGTCAGAAGCTCGTGAATCCTTCATACGTCAACGCCGGCTTCATCGAATACATCGTTACGCCGACCTCCACCGTTCTTGGCAATTGCGTTGGGTTCCCGACCTCTGTTACGGTTACGGTGAATCCTCAGCCAAAGCTGACAAGTGCCTCAGGCGACACCATTTGTAGCGACACCCGTTTTGTGTACCTCCCTACTTCTTCTGTGGTCAGCGGCACAACCATATTCACTTATGACCGGACCGCGCAGGTGCCAAGTATTCCGAACCAATTCCAACAGGTGACAACTGCCATCAATGATTCCCTTTCCTCCGGCTATCAATTGGATCCGACTTTGGTGGATTACAATTTCAGCCTGAAAAGTGAAGCGGGTTGTGTACTCGGCGATCAACACGTAGCGGTAAGAGTCAATCCTACACCGGACACTCCGGGTATTGCCATCTTCCCCACTACCAAACTTTGCTCCGGAGCTACAGACATGAATTTTAGCACCAGCCGCCAGCCTGACCCACGTGAGTATTTTACCTGGAGCACGATTAATGGTGGGATACCCATTCAGAAAGTGGATTCCAGCTTCAGCCAAAATGCACTGATTAGCTTCCCCGCAGCCGGCTATGCTGACGTAGTGGTGGCTTCTATCTCGCGCGGCTATGGCTGCAAGGGTAAGAACAGCGTGAAGAGCTTCAACATCGCCAGCGCCACCGGTGCACAAAGCATCAATGTGGTATTGTTTGCAGACAATCTTGTGGCTCAGGTGAGCAATGGCAAGTCCTATCAGTGGGGCTTCGATCGCAAGCTGGATCTTGACTCAACGCTTCTTCCCGGAGAAACAACCCAGAGCTACGACACCCACAAAGGCTTCAACACCGATGTGAATC
>JAMIQN010000263.1:0-3739 GCA_035914595.1 Chitinophagaceae bacterium
CTACCAGCTTGCAGACCGCGAGGGTGGCTGATTTCACCGCTGCACGCAGCCACAAATAGCCGGTAGGCAGCAGAGTATTATCTGTGCTTGCATCTTCGGGAATACTTATGGAAACTATGCCGGTTTGAATCCACTGAGCAGTGCCATCGCGCAAGAGCTGAGGAGCCAATTCCTTCCAAACATTGTTGCTGAGATAGCTCCATTCGAGGTGCTTATCCGGCTTTGCCGTGAGTGGGTCGCTGCTGCCTTCAATAATGCCAAAAAGAAGATTTACAGCCTGCAATCCTTTCAGGTTACTCAGGCCGATGTAGAGCTCGCCACTATCCCTTCCCGCATCCGACGCAGCCACCTGCGGCAGCAGCATTACATCATCTTCAGGATGGAGTGAGCGGTGTTGTTCCGCCGTGCCGAAAGGTGCCAGGTGGTAGAAATAAAGACTGCGGTCGTCAAAGCCGGAATCTGTATTGACAGCAGAATTTGTACTTGCTGAATAGTGCAGAGAAATGCTCTCAAGCTTGGGCACATACGGAGCTACGCCTGGGTCGGTTCCGGTTCCAAAAATCTGCTGCGTCAAATACGTTGTATAGGCCTTCTGATAATCATCATAGCCAAAGCCATCTTCCAGCACGATTCTCATAAAGCCGGCGCGGCTTCGAACAGAATAGGGACTGTAGGCTTCATCATATGCGAGGTATGCCGAGGCATCAGCCCCCGCGAGGAAGGACTGAGCAGTTGATGGAAAATCATTCTGTGCGTCAATACCTGCTGTTGCCTTACTTGAAGCGGCTTTCTTCGCACCCTTGCGTCCGGTTCTTGCTGACTTTTCTTTCCACAAATCCTGATTCTGCATCACCGTTCGCCATGCACCCTGCGCCAGCACTTCCAGCGACACATTCGGCGTCTTATCATTCTCTGCTCCGCCATTGTCAAAGTCCATGGAAGCGGCATTGGCAGGCAGATCGAGCCAGTTCATTCTTAGCTGGCAGGAGGCTCCTTTCTTCTTAAAAAATTCTTCACTGCCAACCATAAAAGCACTGCCCACTTTCGGTGATAGGCCAAATGGCTGGAATGGCTTCGCGGGGTCAATGCCGCCCTGCTCATTGGCAAGAATTAATTGCCGAAGGCCCGTGCTGCTAGCCTGCCCCGTCGCAGGATCCACACCTGCAAATACGCTTAGCTGAACGCTCTTGAGAACACAGCCCTTGATCGTATCATACTGATAGGGATTTGCATCATCATTACTCAGGAAAATGCGCAGTGTCGGCAAGGCCTGCCCGGTATTTTCACCATGCACCTTCGGGTCCCAATTGCTGATGGCCGGCATGGCTCCATCCAGCGAAATCGAAATATTGATTGCATCCACACTGCCGGACGCGGCACTCGTGGAAGTCGCGTTGGCAGCCACCTGCAACCACTTTTTGGGCGTCGTCAGCCAGGCATCAAAACGGAAGGTGTCCGGTAATGGCGCACTAAGGCTACCGAGCAATAAGGCAATTTCAATCTCGCGGTCGCCTTCAGCCAATGCCAGATAGGGAGAGCTGATCGCAAAGCCCAGGGCGGCTTTCGGTACATTAATGCTCGTCAACGCGCCATCGGTAAAAGTCTTTTGAACAAAGGGCTGCCAGGCCTTTTCAGCACTCGTAATCTCGCCGCCCACCCCATCTGCACTATTCGCCACAGGCGATGCAAAGAGGCGCCCTTCATTGTTGACCGAACCAATATCATCCATCGGCGGCTGACCATTGATGCCAACAGCACTGCCACGATAAACTGACATCAACTTTTCCACCTTCGCACGGTTGAAGGTGGTTTCTTCATCCAGTGCGTAAAAAATCTCTTTGCCCTGGCTGTCCTTGCCGGCCCTGAATTCAGTGCCTTGCGGAAGTACCGCTGAGTCCACACCCTTTGCCAGTTCTGCTACCAGGTGTACCTGATTGGGCTCACTGGGACGGGTGCCCAACCGAAGGGTGCGTTTGTAATAGAAATCGAGGTGCCGTGCGGTGATCGTGTTCAGCTCGTCCTTAGCCCGGCGAAAAAGATGCAGGAAGGAAAGAAAGAGTGTGTAATGAGGCGGGTGTGTATCCAGCTTCGTTAGGGCATCCACAAGGCCCGTTTCCGCTTCTGAAATTATCCGGGCAAAAGCGCCGAGATATTGATCCAGCAAGGTCGTAAACAGGTTGTGATTGGCTGCATGTTGAATCCTGCGGAAGGGCGCTGCGTCTTCATCTCCATAGATGGTTGCATCCGGTACAATGCTGTTGAAGAAGGCTTGTAACGTAGATTTTCCATCCAACCAGATTGCTGAAAGGCTCTGTGTCCTCACCGTTTCGCGAACATCATGCACGGGATGTCCAAGAATGATCCAATCCGGAAAATCTTTGTTGGAGATGACCACGAGCTCAGGGTCTTCGGTGCCATCACTCTTGTGTTTACTTCTTCCGCCTTTATAATAAGCGAAGAGGCTGCGCAAAGCGGGCTGCAATTGCTGGCTGATGATGTTGGAAAGGCTCAGCCGCAACGGATGGTTTTCCGGCAAGCGGAACAGGTAGCTATCAAGTCCTACACTCAGCGTAAGGATGCCACTGAACAGGCTGCCCAGCGTGGCTTTCAGCCCTGTGAGGTCGTGCTCATTATCATCATCGCGGAGGAATGCCAGGCGGCTCTTAATAGCAGTACGATAGCTGCTGATGTTTTGAATGGCCAGCGAGCCGAGCACTGCCGCGATATCATTGTCGAAGAATGGCTGCCAATTGTTGGTGGGGAGGTTGCTTTCGTTATAATAATTGAGGTACTGAGCGAAGCGGCTTGCGAAGACAATCCATTCGGGAAAGTCGTGTTCGTCTATGCGCACGAAAGCCGGCTGCAGGGCTGCAGTCTTACGTTCTTGCTGGCTCGTACCGCTGTGTTGGAGCGGGTTCCTTTCATCGGCGCAGGACATCTGAAGGCTGGGTTTAGAGCAGGGTTAGGCAGGTAGAAATCTTATAGGGCAGTCACATTATTGGTAGTGAGGAATTGAAGCTCCGTGCCTTCAATCCGGTAATAAGGGAAGACGAAATTGAAACGCGAGTTGGTTGCTCTGACGACGTATTCGATCTCAACGATGACGGTCCCTTCAAGGATGTTGTCGGTGTTGATGCGGATGTTTTTCGCATCTATGCGCGGCTCAAAAAAGAGGATGGCGGTGGCGATTTTGTCTTTGATCAGCGTGATGGTAGCCGTGTTCAGGCTTTCAAAAACCAGGTCCTCCATGTTGCAACCATACTTGGGCTGCATAACTCGCTCACCTACCCTTGTGGAGAGGAGCACTTGCAGGCTGCGGCGGATATCTTCCTCCTTTTCGGTGATTTCAACCGTCTGGAGGGAAGCATCGAAGCTGGGTGGGAAGCTCCAGCCTTTGCCGAGGAAATCGTTGGTCATGGCTGTGGGTTATTGGGTGATTGTCTTTCGTTGTGGTTGGTGCATCGCTGATTTTCTGTAAAGTGGTTGTGGTGGGTTACCAAATATTTCCTGCGCCCGGCGTGTAGGACGGGCTGACGACGCCGGCAGATGCGATGAGTGTGGTACACTGTACGACGCCGGCAAACTGGGCCATCGCAGCATTCACGGTGAGCTGGCTGGCTACGATTTCTACAATGGGCGCCTGAAGGGTAAGTTTCGATGCGGATTGCACGGAGGCGCCGGATGCCTCTGCTTTCACAGAATTTCCGGACATATCAGCGATGGTGACATTGCCGGAAGG
>JAMIQN010000264.1:0-4550 GCA_035914595.1 Chitinophagaceae bacterium
GAAGCTGGGTTTGAAAGGCAACGGTAAAAGGCTGTGAGATGGTTTGGCCTGCGGCAATGGGGAAGGCGCGGTCTTCATAGGCCTGCCGCTCGAATGCGGTATCTAAGAAAAAATGGCGGGGAATGACATCCAGCGCCATCAGCACGCGCTCATCGGTAATGCCTTTTTCCCGCAATGAATTGACTAAGTCTCTGCGAAATTTCTTGTGCCGGTAATCGTCTTCTTTGGCGTTCATCTGTCGGGATAAAATCATCTTACTTACTGCTGCAAAAATTGGGGGTTCGCGCGAGAGGTCAGAAGCGCATCACGATGCCGAGGCCCGGGTCACCATTGGGAAGAGCGACAGGCTGCATACGGAGCGAAATGTCTGGCGAAATATCGAAATTCTTGAGGTGGGCGAAGGCCAGTGCATCCATCACCTGAAGGGTATAGCCGAGGCCGGTGAAAAGGATGGTCATGTCCAGATATTTCCGGTAGGTGCTTTGCAAAATTTGCAGGTCCTGCTGGGTGTATCGACCGGTGAATTCATCCTGCACGTTTGCGTCTGTGATGCGCGCGATGTAGCCGGCACGAAAGCGCTGGTATTGCCGGGTGTTGTCAATGAGAAAATAAACGGCAGCGCCTACGCCCGCATAGATGATGGGCAGTTTCCAATATTGACGGTTGTAGAGCTGGCCGGCGCCGGGCAGAATCGCAGAAAAGAGCGCACTCTTTTTGGGGTTGGGCTGAAAGGGTAGCCGCCGCGTGGGGGTATCCACCGCAGGTGCAACAAGGCTTGCATGCACGACAGGTGAGTCCGGGACAGCCCTTGCTTGCACGGAATCCACACCCGATTGCGCAGAGGCCACCGACACGGCCAGGCAGCCGGCTATTAACATCAAAACTGCGGGGAGCAATCTCATCTGGAACTGGCAGCAAATTTAGCCGGACAGGCAGGCCCTCCGGTGCAGATGCTTAGGAATTGCCTCAATGCTGTTGCTGATTCATGTCCAGAGACACTTTCATGCCGCCTCGGGTCATGTCGTTGATGACCTGCACGGCTTCAGCAATGTAGATGTCCTTTTCCAGAAGCTTAATCCAGTTCTTTCTCTTTGCGATGCTGGAACTATCGGCCTGAATCTGTGGCAAATCCACTTTGAGGTTAGAAACGCTGAGCGGCTTCATCTTGTCTTGCAGGGCATCAATTTCCTTGGAAAGCTTCGAGGCATCATCCAGATCCTTGCGATATACGGCTTCATTGAGCGGGTAGGTATAGTCCTCACTCTTTGCCTTTAATTGCTTTGCATTCTGACGAATCAGGCTGAATTCCTTGTTTGCTGCAACCCGCTTTTCGGAAGCACCTGCGAGCAGGGGAAGGTTGAGGATGTGGAGCGGCTGATAGTTGGCTGCGGGAATCTCGTCCCATTTCAAAGCCGACTTGTCCTTGCGCTCACCGCCGCTGAGTTCGCTGTAGGTATCCGGCAGCACGATGTCGGGTGTAACGCCGCGCAATTGTGTGGAGCCGCCATTGATACGATAGAATTTCTGCACGGTCAGTTTTATGGAACCGATGGGAGGCTCGTTGGCCATGCGCATCCGCGTGATGGGGTCTATGTAATCGCTCAGGTCAATGACCTTCTGGACGGTGCCCTTGCCAAAAGTGGTGGAGCCGATAATTACCGCGCGGCCGTAATCCTGCATGGCAGCAGCCATAATTTCAGAAGCAGATGCAGAACCGGTGTTGACCATAATTGCGAGCGGACCGGTGTAGAGCGCACTCCGATTGACATCACTCAGTACGGTCGCTTGTTGGCCGGCGCTTTTCACCTGTACCACAGGTCCCTGGTCAATGAAGATGCCTGCCATGTCCACCACATCGCTCAATGAACCGCCGCCATTATTACGCAGGTCGAGGATGATGCCTTTCACGCCGGCAGCTTTGAGTTTTTCTACTTCTTTGGCTACATCATCGGCGCAGCGGCGGCCATTGTAGTGCTGGAAATCAGCATAAAACTCAGGCAGGTAGATATAGCCGACAGGCCCATCGGGACTGCTGATTAAAGTGCTTTTTGCAAAGGTTTCCTCCAGTTCTACTGCGTCGCGCACGATCGGAATCACCTTGACTGAGCCATCTACTTTTTTCACGGTAAGCCTTACTTCAGTTCCTTTCTTCCCCCTGATTTTTGAAACGACTTCATCGAGGTCATAACCCATTACATCCCAAGGCTCTCCGGCTCCCTGTGCCACCTTCAAAATTTCATCTCCTGCTTTCAATTCTCCCTGGCGCCAGCAGGCAGAACCTGGGATAATCGCGACCACTTTCACGCGGCCATCGTCTTCAGGTTTGAGTTGCGCACCAATACCGAAAAAGGTGCCCGACATGGCTACATCAAAGGCTTCTTTCGTCTTCGGTGCGAAATAATCGGTGTGTGGGTCCTCGCTGTTAGTAATCGCATTCATGTACATATTGAAGCGATCCGCGTCACTGAATTTGCGAAGCCGGCGGAAGAAGGCATCCTGGCTTTTGCCCAGGCTTTCGCGTGCTTCCTGCTCCAGTTGTGCATCTGTTTTTACGACTGCTTTCGCACTGTCTTTCAGCTTCTTCTCGCGCTGCATTTTCAGGTCTTCGTAGCGCACGAGGCAGCGATATTTCATGTACTTCAGCCAGCGTTCTTTCAAGGCAGCTTCATCTGCCGGCCAAGTGACTTTGTCTCCGCCGATGATGATGGAATCTTTCAGATTGAAATTGAAGGGCTGTCGCAGAGCCTGCTTTTGAAACGAGTCTGCACGGTTGATACTGGCTGTAAAGAGGCTGTTGAATTTGTCGAAGAAGGTGCTTTCTCCACGCTGCAACTCGTCGTCAATTTGATATTCGTAGCGCTTCAGTTCCTTCATTTCTACCTGCGTAAAAAACTTCCTGTCATAGTCGAGCTGGTCTATGAGGCGATGAAAGACGGCGTAGGAAAAGGAATCGTCGAGCGGGCGGGGTGCATAATGCCCATCCTTGATGGCCCGCATCAGCGTGTTGATGATCAGTTCCTTTCGGGCTGGCGACGGGCTGTTCGTATCTGTGTCGCTGTCTCCACCGAGGTATTTAAACGAAAAAAACACCGCGAGGACACCCGCAGCAAGCAGAGGCAGGACAACTTTATTTTTCATGAAACGAAGGATAGCGCGAGACTGAGGCATAGCTGCCAAATGTATGTAGTGGCCTGTTAAGGCACTCTGAATAGCGTGCCATCATTGCAAGAATCACCCTCCCCCTGACCCCGGCGTAAATTGCGCCATGATGATGACGAGCACCGGCCAACAAAACATAAGCTTGGAGGATTGGGGAGCGATAGAGTACGGTGCGGCATGGGAGGCCCAGGAGCGCATTCTAGCTGAACAACTTCAGATTAAAAGGGACTGGAACCTGCAGGATGAAAACCTGCGTGGCCCGCAGCCTGCTACCAGCCATCGCCTGGTGCTATGTAGCCATCCGCATGTTTATACCCTTGGCAAGAGCGGCGCATTGGAACATCTGCTCCTCAACGATATGCGCCTGCAACAATTGGGCGTGGCTTTTTACAAAACCAATCGTGGCGGAGATATTACCTATCACGGCCCCGGCCAGGTGGTCGGCTATCCCATGCTCGACCTCGAAAAGTTCTTTACCGACCTCGGTCATTACATGCGTTTGCTGGAAGAGGTCATCATCCGCACGCTGGCTGCCTATGGCGTCCAGGCAGGGAGGCTGGCAGGTGCCACGGGGGTTTGGATTGAGCCGGAAGATGCGCGCCGTGCCCGGAAAATCTGTGCGATGGGCGTTCGTTGCAGCCGTTGGATCACGATGCACGGCTTCGCCCTCAACGTGAATACAGACTTGCGCTATTTCGATTATATCGTACCCTGCGGCATCAGCGATAAGGGCGTTACTTCCCTGCAAAAGGAATTGGGCTATGTAGTGGATGAATCAGAGTTGAAGCGGCGCTTAGTGCTTGATTTTCTGGAAGTATTTGACGCCCGGAAAGGCTAAAAGTATCAGGGAAGGTCGCTTCGGAGCTTTTCATTTTTAGGGCTAAAAAAAATCCCGCAGGATTGAAGATTCCTGCGGGATGGCTCATGATTGAAATCGGGGTCAGGCCAGCATGGTCACCGGATTTTCCAGGAATGCTTTCAGCGTTTGCAGGAAGCGGGCGCCCACGGCACCATCTACCACGCGGTGGTCGCAGCTAAGGGTTAGCTTCAGCAGGTTGCGAATCACCACCTGACCATTTTCAGCTACCGGCGTGGCAGCAATCTTACCGACTGCAAGAATGCAGCTATCCGGCGGGTTGATGATGGCAGTGAACTCGTCAATGTCCATCATGCCGAGGTTGGAGATGGTGAAGGTGTTGCCGGTGAATTCAGGCGGTTGCAATTTCTTGTTGCGTGCCTTGTCAATGAGGGAAGACGCTTCCGTCGAAATCTGAGTCAGTGATTTCAGGTCTGCATTATTAATCACAGGAACGATGAGGCCATCATCAATAGCCACGGCAGTTCCGATGTTGACGACATGATGTTTTCGGATGGCTTCTCCCGTCCACGAT
>JAMIQN010000265.1:0-20794 GCA_035914595.1 Chitinophagaceae bacterium
GGCCTCACGATTTCTCCCTACAACCTGACCAACGACATGCAGTGGATCCCCAACATGGATGGATTCCCCAATGGGCGGCGGCTGGAAGATGACGTCGTCACGATTGAAATGCAGACAATAGGCGGAATGATGCTAGCGGCAATGGGCCTCTGGTTTGATGACTACTCTGCCGGCCACACCACCTTCACGGATGACTTCCAGCGCACCATGACTTTTAGTGCCGGCCCCAACAAGAACGACACCACATTCAAAGCTGTATTCCCATACGTGCAGCAGCCCTGGAGCGGTTCAGACTATACTGCTCAGCCCCGATTCTAAATTCATTACCGCTCAACTCTCTCAAATCCGACTACATGAATAATACGGTACAGAAACTGATAGTGGCACTGGGCCTTTGCATAGCTCCCACGGTGGCGGCATTAGCGTCGTCTCACCGCGAAGCGCCGCTGATCGCCTACGACCCGCAGGCCGATAATACCGACCTATACGCCTTCAAAAACCCGCACGACAGCAGCAAGATTATCATCATCGCAAACTACATCCCCTTTGAGGCACCACAGGCAGGCCCTATCTGGTACAGCTTCGGAACGGATGTGCGTTATGAAATCCATATCAAGAATGACGTAAATCACGCAGGCGACGATATCACCTATCGCTTCAGTTTTCAAAAAACGAACGAAGCCCCGGGTACTGTCTTCAACATCCGGAACGGCAAGGAAAACCAGAAGAATACTTACACCGTTGAGAAGATAAATGGAGCCGGTGCCTCCGTGACCATCCTCAGCAACGGGAAAGTGCCTCCTCCCAATATTGGCCCCCGCTCCATTGAAGGGGCGCACGGCCTGGGTGCCGACAATTACGACTCACTGATGATGGCTGCTGTTGCCACTACCAGCAGCGGTGAACGTGTTTTCGCAGGGCCTATTGATGACCCCTACTTCGCAGACCTCGGCGGCATCTTCGACCTGGGTGGTTTCCGCCTGCCGGGCAAGGACGGCTTGGCCAAATTCAACTGCCATTCCATCGTTTTGGAAGTGCCGGTGCGTACCCTTCAAAAGAATGGGAAGCCTGTTACAGCCGCCTCTACGATCCTCGACCCTGATTTTGTGATCGGCGTATGGGCCTCTGCCTCCCGCCAGACTACACAAACCCGCGATACCAACGGTACCGTTACCGGTAATGGCGCATGGGTACAGGTTAGTCGTGTGGGTATGCCGCTGACGAATGATGCGGTCATTCCGATTGGCAAGAAAGACCTGTGGAATAGCATTCAACCCGGCACTCCGGATGAAACGCAGTTCTTCCCCTATTTCAACAATCCTGAAATCGGTCTGTATGTAGATACTACTTCGAATGGCTATGGAAAGTCTTTCCCGGGCCTGAGCAACTACCTCTACATCCAAAGTGCCTCCCGCCCGAACGGACTGATGGGACCTTACGATTTCAGAAATGGGAAGTCCGGATTGTGGTCATTGAAGGGAGATCCTACTTTGAACGGTACCGCTCTCGACCCGACCACCTACGGAAATATGTTCCTGCCTGATGGGCAAAGTCCACGTGCGCTGGACATCCTACCGTTCTTCATGACGGGCATCCCGAACATGGCGCCCTACCAGCTCTACAGCATCAAGGTGAATAACAATCCGATTTCTGCCGGGAAGCCTTTCATCAACAATTTCTTCCCCTACGTCGGTGATATGCTGCGCCTGAATATGGCTACGCCGGTGACACCACGCACCTTGCCCAATGGCATGACCAATCCTGACTTTTCACCCCTCGGCATCATTGCGGCTATTCGTCGCGGCCTGACAGACGTCACATACAACACTACCAACAATATTCAGACGATTCCGAACATGGACGGATTCCCCAATGGCCGTCGTCTGGAAGATGATGTTGTGAGCATTGAAATGATGACGATGGGCGGCGCGCTTCTTTTTGCTACCGGCCTGCCCTACGACGACTACACACCCGGTGCTACCCCTCCCTTCATGACACCGAATGCCCTCCGGATGTTTGGCTTCAGCGCCGGCCCTTCTCATAATGATACGACATTCAAGACCGATTTCCCCTTCGTGCAGCAACCTTGGCGCGCCTACAACGGCGGTCAGTACATCGGCCCTCTGAAAGCACCGAGCATCAGCTATGCTACTCCGGAGGCAATCATGACGGCGTATCCAAACCCAATGTTGAATGACGTCACCTTCAAGTACAAGCTGGCCTATGCCGGTCAGGTCCGGATTGACGTGATGGACATCAACGGTCGCCTGATGACTTCACTGATCGAAAATGCACAACAGGCCGGTGAACATCGCCTCATCTGGAATGCCTCCCGCCTCACACCAGGCAACTATTTCGCACGTTTGTCGGTAGGCGGAACCGTGTTCCAGACTTTGAAACTCGTGAAGCTCTAAGTCAACCTCAACGCTACTATCAGGACAGTACGGTAGCTCCGACACTGTCCTGATTTTTTTTGAAATTGCGGCACCTGAAAACAGGCTTCTGAAAAGATAATCAGACCGGCAGAGTAATGTTCGAAAAGGGAAGGAGCCGGTACAGAAGAAGGATGGTTCTGCGAGGATCTGTGGGGTCTGCGGGAACCGCAACAAACGTCAACGATTTTTACATGCGCTTTCATTTTTTGGCAGCCCGACTTAGCGTCGCTCTTCTCGCCCTGTCCCTCTTCTCCTGCCAAAATCAGCCGGCATCCAACAGTACGAAAGTTGCCGGTGTAGAAATTCCGGAAATACTCCCAGAAGACACTTCCGCCAAAGGTTCGAGTGAAGCAACCTTAATCACCACGAACTACAACAAGGCCATTGCAGAGCTGCGCAAAAACAGCGACAACCCGAAACCATTTCTCGACCTAGCATCCACGTTCATCCAGCAGGGACGCATCTCTTCTAATGGGGCTTATTACAGCAATGCCGCCCTGCAAATGATTGATCAGGTTCTGAACGGCGAAACGGCAACGAAAGACCAGCGGTTTTATGCCTACAGCCTGAAAAGTGCTGTGATGCTGCATTTGCAACGCTACCCGGAAGCTCGGGAAGCTGCGCAACAAGGCCTCAACATTTCTCAATACAACGCCGGCATATGGGGCTGTCTGGTAGATGCACAGGTGGAATTGGGGCATTATGATTCAGCTATCGTTGCCTGCGACCGAATGGTGCGACTGCGCCCTGACCTACGCTCCTATGCCCGTGTCTCCTATCTGCGGGAAATAATGGGCGAAAATCAGCCTGCCATCGAAGCCATGAAAATGGCCGTGCAAAGCGGCGTTGCAGGCCTGGAGTCCACTGAATGGGCCCGCGCTCAATTAGGTGACCTCTATTTCAACACCGGACATAAAGACAGCGCAACCCTACAATATCGCTACGCCCTTTTCTATCGCCCCGGATACGCTCCTGCAGCCATGGGAATGGCTCACGTTTTTACTGCCGAAAAGAACTTGGACAGCGCCATCCGATATGCGGAGCTGGCCGTGCAGGCAATGCCCGAATCGTCTTATCAGGACTACCTCGCTGACCTCTTAGAATGGAATGGCAACCCTTCCAAAGCAAAGCAAATTCGCGCGGAGGCACTGCAAACACTGACGAACGAAGCCGCCAGCGAATCAAAGTATGACTTGGCTAAATACAACCGTACCCGTGAATTTGCCTTGGCCTATCTCGCGGCAAGAGATTTCAGCCAGGCCTATCGCTATGCAAAAGCAGATTTTGGCGTGCGGCCTGCAAATATTGATGCCAATGCGCTGATGGCCTGGGTTTGCTACAAACTGGGCAAAGTGAATGAGGCACACGGCTACGCCGATAAAGCCATGAGCACGCACAAGAAAAATGCGGTGCTGCTCTATCAGTGCGGCACCATTTTCACCGCCGCCGGAAATGCCACACAAGGTGAAATGCTGAAGAAGGAAGCCCTGTCGTTGATGCCCTATCTGGACCTGCGGCAATTTCAATAAGGGCACACCATTCGGATAAGATGGCAAGCATGTTCGGCTTTGTGTTCATCTGTGCCTGAAGCCGTTCCGGGCCTACCTTTTCATTTCAAATCTTCCGCAACATGAGTGCTACCAAAAAGTTTGAAGGCCGGACGTTTTTTATCTCCGGAGCCAGCAGGGGTATTGGAAAAGCAATCGCCCTTAAGCTTGCTTCGGAAGGTGCCAACATCATTATCGCCGCGAAGTCTGTGGAAGAAAACCCAAAGCTGGGCGGCACCATTTTCAGCGCAGCAAAAGAGATGGAAGCTGCCGGTGGCAAAGCCTTTCCTGTGGCCTGCGACATCCGCGATGAAGCTCAGATTGCAGCCGCCGTCGAAAAAGGGACAGCTCAATTTGGAGGTATTGACGGGGTCATCAACAATGCTTCTGCCATCTCATTAAGCAATACAGAATCCACCGAAGGCAAGCGCTTCGATCTGATGTTTGACATCAATGTTCGCGGCACATTCATGGTGACAAAGCATTGCATTCCCTGGCTGCGCAAAAGCACGAATGCGCATATCCTCACCATGTCGCCGCCCATCGAATGGGCACCCAAATGGCTGGCTCCGCACGTCGCCTACACGATTAGCAAGTACAACATGAGTCTGCTCACTCTCGGCTGGGCTGCCGAATTCCGCGAGCCTGGAATTGCTGCCAATTCATTGTGGCCTGCTACCACCATCGCCACTGCTGCAGTGCGGAATCTGTTGGGAGGAGAGGCCCTCGTGCAGAGAAGTCGCAAGCCGGAAATCATTGCCGATGCGGCCTGCTTCATACTCAGTAAGCCCTCAGTGTCTTGCACCGGCAACCTGTTTATTGACGAAGATGTGCTGCGCAAAGAAGGCATTCAGGATTTTTCTGAATACGCAATTCAGCCCAACGGAACGCTGCAAAAAGACCTCTTCTTATAGGCCTGTGAATGCCCTTGCCTGGCAGGTATTTCACGGTTGACAATGAATATCTTGCCTACCTATTCGTGCTGAGATTCATAGTGCCCAGGTTCTCGCTTTCAGCCCTGTGTCTGTTACTTTTTCTGCTCTTCCATGTGGGGGCAGGGGCGCAAACGCATGTCCCTATTCCGCGCTTCCAAACCATTGGCACAAATGAAGGCCTTTCTCAAAGCTCCGTCTATTCCATCCTGCAGGATCGAAAGGGCTTTATGTGGTTTGGCACCGGTGATGGTCTGAATCGCTACGACGGTACCCAGGTGCGCAACTACTTTCTGCCGAGACCTGCCGGCACGCTCCCCTCTTCATTTGTTCGTGGCGAGCTGTGTGAGGACGACAGCGGTAATATCTGGTTTGCAACAGAATATGGTCTCCATTGTTGGGATGCGCGTATGGACCGGCTGGAAACCAGGGTTGCACAATTGCCCGGTCAGAAAGGAGTTAACAATTACCTCACTGCCGGCTGTGATGGGAGGCGCCTGTGGCTTTTCAGTAACTGGGCCGGCGTCATGCTTTATGATCTTCGGACCAAACAATTCCGACAATTTCCATTCCCTGACAGCCTTCATAATTGGCCCGAACACGAGGTCCATCCCAGCCTCGACTTCGGCGTAGAAGCCAACCGGCTGATTCGATTTAAACGCTATACTGACGGACCTTTTTGTGTGTTCGATACCAAGACCGAAACTTACTCTTCCGATGAAAAACCCGGAACTGCCGTACGCATTTTTAGAGGAAAGGGGCGCTCTTATTCGCTATTTCATGAAGGCGTGAGCGTGTTTGATAGCGCGACACATATCAGCAAGTGGATCAGCATTTCTCAATTGAAAGGAACGATTGGCCCGAACTTCCTGAGGGAAGACCGCTGGGGGCGTGCCTGGATCTCCAGCTTCGATGGCGGACTTTATTGCTACGACAATGCATCCGGCCAATTGTTTGATTACCGGCATAGCAGCATCAAACTTTCCTCGCTTCCCTCGGATTTGCTTCGCACACTCTACATAGATCGTGCTGACAACCTGTGGATAGGTACTGACGGAGGAGGTGTTGCACGGCTGGACCTGAAGCCGCCTCGGTTTCACGTTTTCCCTGTCAATGATGCAGACTACCCCCGCCTGCGCGACAAGTTCATCAAGTGCTTTTATGAGGCTTCTGACAATATTCTTTGGTTCGGCACCTACAACGATGGCGTTTGTGTCCTCGATCTTCACTCTGGCCACCTGACGAGCTATCAGCAATATCAAAGTAATGGTGTAACCCATCCCTTCCTGATTGTGGGCGCTATTGATACCTCAAGCGATGGCAATATCTGGATCGCACACACACTCGGCTTTACCATTTTTAATCCGGCAACCCACCGCTTTACTGATGTGCCGATACACCCTACCCTACCGGCTACAGAATGGTCCGGGCTGGGCACAACACTATTGCCTTTAAAAGATGGTCGGATGCTCGGAGGCTCCATTTATGGCTTAGTCATTTTTGAAAAAATAAAGGGTCAGTGGGAGGGAAGAAGCTTCGCAAAAAACCGTGAGTTAAGCAGCCGGATTTCTTCGCTTTGCCAGACGCCGGACGGCGATATCTGGTTTTCCGCCAGCAACTCCGGCCTGACCCGGCTCCAGATGGAAGCAGACAGTTTCATCGTAGCAGGCCATTACTTTGATGGGCTCAACCTAAGAGGGCTTCATCCTGATGATTACAACCCCAATATCCTGTGGGCACCCAGCTCCAACGGCCTGGGCGAGCTGAATATCAAAACCGGGAAATTTCGCTTCCGCGGTGTGGCAGACGGCATGAGCAATGCCTATATCTACGGCGTTCTTCAAGATAAGAAAGGCAACCTGTGGCTGTCCACCAATGGGGGGCTCATCTATTATGACCGGCAAGCCGAACAATACACCACCTTCACCCATGCGGATGGGCTTCAGAGCAACGAATTCAACAGCGGTGCCTGCCTGAAGGGGCCCAGCGGACGCATGTATTTCGGAGGGGTTCACGGTTTCAATTGGTTTAACCCGGATAAGCCCGCGAACGCCGTCGCCAGCAGCCCGAAAGTGGCCCTCCTAAACCTGAGCGTGAACGGGCAGATCATACCTGTTTCCTCCGGCACCACGCTCAGTTTACCCTACACGCAGAACAACATTGCGTTTGACATTGCCGTACTTGATTACACGCGCCCCAAAGCCAATGAAGCCGCCTATTTTCTCGAAGGCTGGGATCACAACTGGATTATTGCCAAAGGCCGCGACGGGCGCTATTCCAACCTGCCGCCGGGCAATTATCAGCTCCATATCAAAGGCCGAAACGCTGCGGGGATTTGGAGCAATGTGCAGACGATCCATTTCAAAATTCTCGCACCATTTTGGGCCACTCCCCTTTTCTATGTTCTGCTCATCTGTCTTGCCGCCATCCTGCTTTTCTTCGGCATCCGGTTCTTGCTGCGCCGCAAGCTCAATGAGCAACGAAAACTGATAGAAAGGCAGCAAATGCTGTTAGCTGAACGGGCACGCATCTCCAAAGACATGCACGATGAAATTGGCTCCGGCCTGACCCGCATTGCAATGATGAGCGAAGGCCTGGGCCTACCACCAGAGCGTGCCAAAGAAGCACGGCGCATCTCAGGCGCAGCACGAAGCCTCAGCCAGAACATGAGTGAAATCATTTGGGCACTCAACCCCAGCCACGACACGCTGGAGGAACTGCTGAGCTACCTCCGCGAACAGCTCAACCTGTTTCTGGAACCGTTCGACATCCGACACGTCATTCGATTCCCTGACAACCCGCCGGAAATTCCGCTGAGCAATGTGGAGCGTCGGAACCTGTACCTGACGGCAAAAGAAGCAGTAGGCAATGTGCTGAAGCATGCCAAGGCATCGTCCGTTGAAATCAGCGTAGCCGTCACAGAAAAGGTTATTCGCTTCCAGGTGTGCGACAATGGTCAGGGCTTCTGCAAAGAGCAGGTGCGGCGTTCTTCTAACGGGCTTCGGAATATGCAGCGCAGAATGTCTGAAATCGGAGGCAGTTTTTCCTGCGAAAGCAGCCCGAATGGAACCTTCCTCCAGTTTGAAATGCCAGTGCCTCACCCGAAAACGAATCGTGCTGGAAGGCTTACTACTTTTTTCACATTGCGCTGGCTAAAGCGTCAAAATACATTTGACTCATGACGACCGTAGCCGTGCTCGAAGATGATGAGGCCATCCGCAACTATTTGGCGGCCCTGATTGCCGGCTCCGGTGAATTCAACCTGGCCGGAGCCTTTGGATCTGCGGAAGAAGCCGAAATATTTTTTGGCAACGGCCTCGGCGGCAATGTGGACATCGTGCTCACCGATATTGAGCTGCAGGAAAAATCAGGCATTGACTTCATTGCCGACATGAAGCCATTGATGCCGCATATTCAGTTCATGGTGCTGTCATCATTCGACGATTCCGAACGTGTGTTTGGTGCCTTAAAAGCAGGCGCATCAGGCTATGTTTTAAAAAACACACCGGCCGCCCGCCTGATAGAAGCCCTCAATGATGTGTCGCGTGGTGGCTCGCCCATGAGTTCCCTGATTGCGCGTAAAGTGGTCGGTGCTTTTCAGGAAAAAAATTTTAATGAAGACCCCATCGGGGAGCTTTCATTTCGCGAGCGCGAAGTGCTGCAATCGCTGGCGAAAGGCTATTCCTACAAGGAGATTGCGAGCACCCTGTATGTTTCGGTAGAGACGGTTCGCACCCACATCCGCAACATTTACGAAAAGCTACACGTCCACAACAGAGGGGCGGCCCTGCGTAAGGCAGGCCTGCGGTAAGAAGGAAGTCGCGGCCTACTACTTCTTCCACATTTTTTTTCATAATCCGACAAAATAGGTTTGGAGGTGGATCACTTCACCTCCTTCCTCGTTTTGTTCCCCGGCGCATCCTGCGGCCCGGAGTGCGCACGCCGGAATTGAGAATGGTGCTATTCCACAAAAACCTGAAAACAATTGCACTATGAAAATTGCTCTCCTCGCCGCCTGCCTCGCAGCAGCACCGCTAATTACCCAAGCGCAATTCAGCAACACCGTAAACTTCAGCAGCACCAGCAGCCTCAATAACGGCCGTGCTGTAGTGGTGGACAGCTTGAATAACGTCTATGTTGCCGGCGGCTTCCACGGTACGATAGACTTTGACCAGGGCAGTGGAACTACCACCCGTACTGCTTCTGGTGGAACCTACATCTTTCTAGCCAAGTACAATTCGACGGGCCAGCTTCAATGGGTGGATGCTATGGGAGGTACCGGAGATGCGGAAGCCATCGCCCTCGCAATAGACAGCAACGGAAATATTGCAGTGGGTGGCCTGTTTTCCGGTACAGTGGACTTTGACCCCTCCACCGCTACCTCTTCCCACTCGGCCAATGGAGCACACGACCTCTTCTTTGGCTCCTACAAGATGTCGAATGGCGCCCTGAATTGGGTAAACACGTTCGGTTCGTCCAATACGGATGATTGCATCAATTCACTGACGGTGGACAGCCTCGGCAACTTTTATGTAGGCGGATATATAGGCACCGGCACCACCGACGTGGACCCCGGCACCGGCGTACACAACGTCACAAACAACAGCAGCTACGGAGCCGGAAACATTTTCTTCGGAAAGTATAGTGCTACGGGAGCCTATGTTTGGGCCAATGGCTTTGGTAATTGCTGCGACTGGGTGTATAGCGTCAAACTGGATGGCCTCGGCAACTTAGTTGTCGCGGGGCTTTTTCAGGGTGGGCCTGTAGATTTTGATCCGGGGTCCGGCACTACAAACCTCTATGCCTATTACTACGGCGATATCTGGTTTGGTAAGTACAATGTTGCCACCGGAGCGCTAAACTGGGTTGAAAAGTTGGATGGCTACAACCAGTCAGATGCACCTTTTGCATTGGCTACAGATGCCTCAGGCAATGTCATCATTGCGGGTGAGCAAGGCGGGCCGGGCAATGAGGATTTTGATCCGGGTAGTGGAACGGCCAATCTATATGGGAATGCCATTTATAATCTTTTCGTTGCCAAATATTCCAGCAGCGGGGCCTATCAATGGGCAGTCAATGCAGGGCCTACTAACACCTATAACGCGGTCAATGGGCTGGCCCTTGCTTCCAATGGCGATATTCATGCAGTCGGTTATTTTGAAAATACGACCGACTTCAATCCCGGCAGTGGAACTAACAACCTGACCGCAACCGGCAGTACGGATGCATTTGACTGGGTGCTAAGCAGTTCAGGTGCCTACGTGGGTGCAACCCGTTATGGTGTCAGTACGAATGCTACCTGCGCAAATGCGGCAGCCATGAAAGGCAACGTCTGCGTCATCACCGGCTACTACAATCACACGGGCACCACGTCAAGCTTCTTTGTTTCCAATTTGGGGACTGTGGCACTGCCGATTAACCTAACGGCATTCAATGCCACGGCGCGCGATGAGGTCGTTGCGCTGCAATGGACTATGGGCAATCAGGATGGGCTGAGCAACTTCCAGCTTGAGCGTAGTGCCGATGGCAATCAGTTCTCCTCCATTGCCACCATTGCGGAGCACGAAGGCAGCCAATATGGATATGTTGATGCGGCTCCCCTTGCCGGCAAAAGCTATTACCGCCTTCGCCTGAATAGTGAAAATGGCGAGGTTCATTATGGCCCCATTACCACTGTTGACAGGGATTCCCGGCCCAACTTCCCCATTGTGGCGAACCCTGTGCTGGATGGAAACGTCCGACTGAATTGCACAGAAAGCATGGCGTATGTTCTCACCAGCCCGGATGGAAAGATGATTGCTCAGGGAAACTTTTCGCCCGGCCCACAGCAGTTGCACCTGCCACAGTCAGGCGTCTATCTCCTGCAGCTTCTGCGGCCGGATGGTGCGCGGTACACTGAGCGCATCGTGGCGTTCTGAGCGCCATTCGCGTAGAGCACTACTACTTCTTTCACATTTTTTGGGCTATGCCCGACGGCTACGTTTGGGCACACACCAAGGTCATATTCTCAAACCACTCAATCAGCCATTATGAAACGTATTCTTCTCCCGTTATTATTAGTCGCCCTGGCAGCGACGACACAGGCCCAGGAGGGCACCGCCGAGCTTTCCAAAAAAGCTCACAAGGGTTTTATCATTGACGTGGAGCACACGGATGGGAAGTATCTGATTTACTTCAAGATTCCGGGCGAAAAGAAGAAGAAAGATGAAATCCTTTACGAGCGGTACAATTTCGACAACGGCCTCAAATTCCTGAATAGCGAGCAGGTGTCAGAGCCGAAGGAAACGAAGAATGATCACCCTGACCGCACGGTTGATATTCTCACGGCGCAGGTTGGAGGCTGCACGTCTTTCGATGTGCTGAGTATGAAATTGCGCTTCACAAAAGCGAGCTACCTCGAAACCTGGAACTATAAAGACCAGGCTTACGAACAGAAGAAACGCCTCTCCTCTGAAACCTTCAAGGCAAAGAATGATGTGGGTAGCCTTCAAGGCTATGCAGCATTCAACTCACCGAAAGATGGGAATCTGTTTGTACTGGCCGGCGGTGATGATCCCAATGACAAGAAGGCTACGCAGTTTCTGATTTTGATTCCGGATGCATCAGGCGATATGGTGCAAAAGCCGGTGGACATTCAGGGCCGCCAGACCCTTGTGTACACAAACCAGCTCAAGAGTGGAGATATCGTGATGGTATTTGCACCCAATGATGGCGCAGCGGATCTGACTGCCTATACCTACCTCCGCTACGCGCCGGATGGTAACCTTAAGGATAAAGTCAACTTCAAAAGCCCGTCTCCTGCAATGCTCATCATGGCGGTTTGTGAAGGTGACAATTCTGTATTCTTCTGCGGCACCTCTACCAAAAAGGACGATGCCTACAACCGCGTGTTTGCTGAATATGCCGGAGGAATTTCTAACCCCTGTTACGAGAATGGAGAAAACCGGCAGGATGAAAAATGGGCAGGTAAGGCCAATCAGCGCATGACCAATTTCCACCTGCTCAAGTTTACCGGCAACCAACTCGATTTTGCCAGCACTGACCCCATTGAGTCATTCGAGGATAAGCTTAAGACAGCCCCCGGCGAAAAACATCCGGATGCTTACGAGGGCAAGAAATTCTCGGTAGAAAACTTCACGGTTACGTCTGACGACGAATATCTGGTTGCCGGCCAACTTACAGGTCGCGTAAAGATTGGAAGCTCCAAAGCCGTCGTTTCTGCAACCAGCTACGAAGACCTGGTATGCCTCCACTTCGATAAGGACGGGCATTTGAAGGCTCAATATGCCTCCAACAAAATGAACACCGACAAGAAGAGCGAAATCTTCCCGGTAACGCAATACTTCAAGGTCGGAAAAGACGGTAAGTCGCTCTACTGGGTTATCCTCGAAGTAAAAGGCTTTAAGGGTTATGAAAACTTCATGGACGCCTATAACGATGCGCCCACTTTCTATCCTCGCTACTTCCCGCGCATCGCAAAGCTGGATCCTGTTACCACCACATTAGGCGCCTTCAAGGTGTTGGGCGATGAAGACTACTACGTGCCCAAGAGCGTAGATCCCATCGAAGACACTAATGAAAATAGCCTCGTATTCATCGGTACAGATAAGGACGACAAGAACCTCTGGCTGGGTAAATACATCTTCCAGTAGGTCGCTTTTCCCTCTCAAAAACAAACTTCACTACATCTCAATCGCTCTTCCCCCCCCACCAACCATGAAACAAATCAGCATCCTCATTGCCTGCCTCGCACTGGCCATTGGCTCCTGCAAGAAATCGGACGATGGCGGCAGCGGAAAAATTGCCGGAGGCAGCTTTACAATCGGCAGTCAATCGTATGACGTCACTTCATCCGCGCGTGTCACTACCGGCTCGAATGTGATCATGTACACGTTCACCAGCTTCAATTCGAGCACCTTCGCCAACAGTACAGTGAACTTCTATTTCGCGGGAAATACCACACCTGCCGCGGGCACCTACAATGTGGTGAACGTAGCGGGGCCGCTTGCTGCAAACCAAGTAGGCTTTTCGGCATCGCAGTATGTAAGCTCACTTATCAGCTACCTGCCCTCCGGCTCAGGCACCGCCTCTGTCACAGTGGACAACGACAAGATCACCATCCACATGAATACAATCAATGTATCTGCAGACCCTGGCAGTCCTACAACCATTTCGGCTGCTGTGGGTGAGAAATAATTCTTCACTCAAATCACACACATCACACACACAACTTCCAACCATTTATGAAGTACAGACTCCTTAGCCTGGCAGCCTGCCTACTCCTCCTCAACTCCTGCAAAAAATCGGATAGTGACAGCCCTTCCGGCGGCAGCTGCGCCAGCGATGCAACCATCTGCTTTCGTCTTGGTGATTCCACCTATTCATTCAAGGGCCATTGGTCTCCCATCCTCGGTGGAGGGCGTGGCTTTGGCTATGATGACTCCGTGATCTCATTCGGAATGGATGTAGGCTCCAGCGACAAACGAACATTCGCAATGAGCATTGGCAGCCTATGGAGCGGCGGTGCCCGTATGACCTGGTACAACAAGAAGACCCATGTCGAATACAAAGCACACCGCGGCAATGTAATCATTACCGCGACGGATAATGACATTATCAGTGGCACTTTTGAAGGAGCTGTGCGCAACACTGCGAATTCCAAAGACACACTGACACTTTCAGCAGGCACCTTCACCAAGGTGGAGAAGAAATAATCCGCTCCATAAATCACATAAACCAAAATCGCCGGAGACCTTACAGGCCCGGCGATTTTTTGTGAGCGGAAAACGGGGTTCGAACCCGCGACCCTCAGCTTGGGAAGCTGATGCTCTACCAGCTGAGCTACTTCCGCTGGTGCGGCCAAAGATAAGGTTGGCGAATCCCGCGCAGGCATTTCGAAAATCTTCTAATGCATCAGTTTAAAAGTCATCATTAGTACCATCACAAACAGAACCAGTAACCCTGCGATAAAGCTGATGTCTGCGACTGCTTCATGCCGGGCACCGATTTGAGGCCTGCTTGCGCGGATGGCGAGGTAGGAAAAAACACAGGATACCATGAACAGGAATGTTGCTACTGCAGTAACCTCATCAATCCGGGTCTTCTCGCTATAGCCGGTAACGTGGAGCGAAGCTTGTACAATCAAGCAAAAGCCCATCAAATTGGATGAAGCTGGCAACACGTGCACCGAACGCTTGTTATAGTTCATGGCTTTCTCGGCTTTCATTTTTCCGGCGGTGAGCTGATAAATCCGGCTTTGCGCAGGAGCTTACGATTTTCACGCTTATGCATTAGGTTCCAGACGCGGGCATAGATTACTGGTAGGATTAGCAGCGTCAGCACTGTGGAAGTAATTAGTCCGCCAATCACCACAATCGCAAGGGGCTTTTGCGTTTCCGATCCAATGCCAGTTGAAACAGCAGCCGGCAACAAGCCAATCGCAGCCATCAATGCTGTCATCACAACCGGTCGTACACGGGATTGAACGCCTTTTTCGATAGCATCTGCAATATTCATCTTGGCTTCAAGATTCTTTCGAAAGACACTGATCAGGATAACGCCATTCTGAATGCAGACTCCAAACAGCGCAATAAAGCCGATGCCTGCTGAAATTGAGAAATTGGTTCGCGTAATGTGAAGCGCCAGAATACCTCCGATCAGCGCGAAGGGAACATTCATGATAGTAAGCACGGCATCTTTCACGTTGCCATAGGTTACGAACAACAGCAGGAATATTCCTAGCAGGCAAAGTGGCACCACGTGCTCCAGAGTCTTACCGGCACGCTGCGCGTTTTCAAACTCTCCATTCCAGGTCATAGAATATCCCTTAGGTAGTTTCAAAGCTGCTTTTACCTTTTGTTGTGCATCGGCAATGGTGCTTCCGAGGTCGCGACCTCTGACGGAGAACTTGACTGCGATATAACGTGTGTTGTTGTCGCGGAAGATGAATGCGGGGCCTGTCAGCGTGCGCATGGTAGCAATTTCTGAAAGTGGAATCTTCACACCATCCTGAGTAGGTACGCGCAACTGTGCAATCTTATTAGGGGTATCCCTCCAGTCCTTTTCGTATCGAATTCGGATATCAAATTTTCGCTCTCCCTCATAGAGCTGAGTTGCAGCTTTTCCGCCCAAAGCCATTTCAATAACTGCGTTCGCATCGGCCACACTAATTCCGTACTGGGCCATCTTTTGTTGGTCCAATTCAATCCTGAATTCAGGTTGTCCCAGGTTGCGCAGAATGCCCAGATCATCCACGCCACGCACATTTTTCAGCACTCCCTTCACAACCCGGGCGGTACTATCCAGCGTATGAAAATCCGGCCCGAAGATTTTTACGGCGAGTGATGCGTTTACCCCTGCTACAGCCTCTTCCACGTTGTCCCGAATAGGCTGCGAGTAGTTCAGAACAATACCTGGAATCTTGCGAAGCTCCTCATCCATTTCGTTGATCAGGCTATCTTCAGAAACGCCCTTTCGCCAAGCATCTTTCGGTTTCAAATCCACCTGAATCTGAATATTGAAAAAGCCCTTCGGATCCGTGCCGTCATTGGTCCGCCCGATCTGCGATAAGGTTTGCCTTACCTCAGGAAATTTTCGGATTATCTGGATCATCTTGTCCGAAACAACTTTTGCCTCTGGCAGGCTCACACTCATTGGCAACTCGCTTTCCACCCAGAGGGCTCCTTCATTCAGCTCCGGCAGAAATTCGGAGCCAAGAAACTTGGCAGAAGCAAATGTGATCAGCATGATGGCAACAGCAATGACCAGGCTCAGTCGCTGATGCGCCCACACCTTCTTAAAGGCTTTTGAAACGCCCTTTTCAAAGAAAGAAGCCACGACATTGCGCTTCTCCCGAACGTTTTTTCGCAGCAGAACAGAAGAAAGTGCCGGCACAAGGGTGAGGGTGTAGATCAGGGCGCCTAACAATGCAAACCCAAGGGTCCAAGCAAGCGGCGAAAACATCTTTCCCTCTACTTTCTGAAATGAGAAAATTGGAATGAGGCAGGTGATGATGATGAGCTTTGAAAAGAAGATAGCCTTCCCCATCTCGGTGCCCACATTCTTGAAGAGACTCAGCTTGGCCAGCTTGTTGAATCGCTCCATTCCGACTTCCCGGGCACGGTGGTCCAGGGCTACAAACAAGCCTTCTACCATCACCACCGCACCATCTATGATGATGCCAAAGTCAACAGCGCCCATTGAAAGGAGATTGGCGCTCATCCCCCGAATTCGCATACACATGAAAGCGAACAGCAGCGCCAGGGGTACGATGATGCCTACCGTGAGTGTCGTTCGCCAGTCAGCCATGAATATGAGTACGATGAGCGTCACGAGCACGATGCCTTCAACAAGGTTGTGGAGCACTGTATGGGTCGCATAGCTCATCAACACACTCCGGTCGTAAAAGGTGTCTATATGCACGCCTTTGGGCAGAATATTTTCATTCAGTTCTTTCACTTTCGCCTCAATCCGTTTGAGTACTTCGGATGGATTTTCACCCTTTCGCATCACGATGATTCCTTCCACCACATCCTCCTGATTATCGCGCGAAACCCAACCCAGTCTTGGCTTCCCATCCACTTTCACTGTGGCCACATTGCTTACGAGTATGGGCACATTATTCAGCTTAGTGATGATGATATTTTCTATTTCAGAAACATTGTTCAGCACCCCGATGCCGCGTACCACGAATGCCTGCCCATTTTCTTCCAATACATCACCTCCTACATTGATGTTGGAGCGTGTGACTGCATCATAAACATCCAACGAGCTTAGCCCGTACTTGCTGAGGAGTGTGGGGTTGACGTTTATCTGATAAACCTTCTCTTCTCCCCCAAATGAATTCACGTCTGCCACTCCGGGTACGGATTTAAACTGGCGATCGAGCACCCAATCCTGAATAGCTGTCAATTCGCGGATATCCTTCACCTTGCTACGAAGCGTATATCTGTAGATTTCGCCGGTTGGCCCGTAGGGTGGCTCCACTTCCGGCTTCACACCATCCGGCAGGTCGGCGTTCCCAAGACGGGAGAGCACCTGCTGACGCGCGAATGCATCATCCACCCCATCATCGAAAATGATGCGGATGTAAGACAGGCCAAACGATGAGGTGGAGCGAAGGGAGCTTTTGCTTTGAACCGAATTGAGGGATGTCTCAAGCGGTATGGTCACAAACTTTTCCATCTCTTCGGCGCTGCGGCCCGGCCACTGTGCGATGATGATGATCTGAGTATTGGTGACGTCAGGAAATGTTTCAATCGGCGTGTTAGTGTAAGCGACGTAGCCGATCACGGCCAACACACCGGTCAGAAAAAAGACCAGATAGCGATGCCGCAGCGAAAAGAAAATGATGTTCTTGATGAGCTTATTCATTGGGGCCGTCAGATTGTGAAAAAGGGAAAAAGGTGCGTGCACAGGATGGCTCACGAGCGATACATCCCGTTGCGCAATGCCCTGCTATTCCTCAATAAGCTGATTGAAAATGAGAAGTTGATTCCTCGTTACGACGAGTTGGCCCGGCTCAAGCCCTCCGCGGATATAGGTTCGGTCACCAACCGTTTTGATGATATCCAGCGGAATCACATTGAGCGAATCGCGACGCAGATATTGCACGGCGAATTGCTGCCCGTCCTGGGAAACTATTGCGGCCGTAGGAATGCAGGTGGCACGCTGCCCTTCCTCATTACTGACGAGGACACGGGCAAACATATCCGGCTTCAACAACCCTTGTGAATTTTCAATCCGCACCCGAATGCGCAATGCTTTACTCTGCGGATCCAATGCCTGCCCCACCATATCCACTTTACCTAAAAAAGGCTGGTTTGGATAGGCGGCAGCATACACTTCCGCTGCGTATCCCTGCTTTACTTTAGGAATGTCGGCCTCGTACACATTGGCAATTACCCAAACAACTTTCAGGTTAGAAATGGTAAAAAGGCTTTCTGCGGCATCGGCTCGGATGAAGTCGCCCGCTGCTACGCTCTTGGCCACCACGTAGCCATCTGCCGGAGCCACCAAGGCATAATTGCCGGAGGCTGCTGAATGCGGACCTCCGTTGATGCTGATGCTATGCTCCAGTTTGTTTTTCCCGGCAACAGTCTTTTGGTAGTTCTCCTTGGCTTCGTTGTATTCTCGTTGAGAAGCAAGGCCGTTTTTAAATAGCGCAGACTGGCTCTCCATCTGACGTTTCGCGATGCTGAGGTCAGCGTCTGCCGCCGCGAGGTCTGCATACGCACCGGCTACGTCCGCACTTCGAATCACCGCCAGCGTCTGGCCCTTATGTACGAAGTCCCCAAGGGACACCGGTGCACTTAATACCTGACCGCTTCCGCGCGCAAAAACATGCACTACGGCATTTTCATCAAAGGCAACATTGCCCGTCAGCGACACTTCATCTTTCAAATTGCACTGCGACACAGAATCCAGCCGGATCATGTGCATCATCGTGTCAGAAAGACTGAAGTGGTTCGGGGCTTCAGATTGCGTCGCTTTCTCGCACGAGCAACAGCAAAGCACGAGCAGGGATAGGATTGCATTCCGCATAATCAAATTTTTTTGAGAAGGAAGGGGGCTTGATTGAATGGGTATTCGCCGTTTCTGCGAGAACAGCACCTTTCGGTTTGTACGGTGTTTACTGTGCTACATCCACACCAACGATGTAGTTGAGCGCTTCTTTAGAAAGCCGGAGATTCAACTCCTGATCCAAATGGCGCTCTTGAATCTCTTCGTAGCTGTTGAAGAAATCAATGAACTCTACCAGACTGACCTGACGAGTCCGATAGCTTTCGAGCATCTTATTGAAAAGGCTCCGATAGTCTTCGTAAAACGCATGACGTTCGGGATCGGCAAGATTGACGGCCAGGCTCAGTTTCTTGTAGGCTGTGCGCAAATCATTCTCGAGGCTTAGCCCCTGGGCATCCATGGCCGCCTGCTGCTGACTGATGCTAAAATTCGCAGCACGAATATTTCCCTGATTCCGATTCCACAACGGCAAGGGGATGCCAAGGGTCAGGCCGAAATAGTTGGGTGCAAAATTGGACGCCCGATCATAGTTGGGGCCTACCTCCAAATCTGGTACCACCAACGAGCGCTGATACCTGTAATTCAATTTTTGGAAGTCCAACTGTTTAGCAGCAATGAGGTATGTCGGATTGTGCCGCACCGCCAAAGCCAGCAAGTCGTTGAAGCTGTCGTCCGGTAGTTTCGGAGTGCTTTCCGGCAGAGAGCATTGAAAAAAGGTATCTCCGCGGACGGCCAGCAGTGTACGCAATTCGCCTTGCAGCTCTTCTGCCTGGCGGGAATTATCCGCTAACTGAAGTCTGATTCCTTCCAACAATCCTTGTACACGAACAAGGTCTTTTCGGGAAACGTTGCCGGTCTCAAACTGTGCCTCCGTACCGACTTCCAGTTTTTGCAGTTGTAGAAAGGCCTCGTGATAAAGCGCATTCAGGCTTTGAAGTTTCGAGAGGTTGAAAAGGTCCTGCCGGAGCCTCGTTCTCAAACCGAGCATCAGGTCTTCCAATTTCAGCTGGCTAATTGCAGCATTCGCACCTGCCATAGCTACTGCGTTTTGGCGTTTACCTCCGAGTTGAATCAATTGCTGCAACTGGACGTAATACTGCCCGATTGGATTGCCGACAGCATCTGTACCATGCCGAAAGAACCCCTCGCCCTTCACATACACGTTCTGATCCACCGTCAATGTAGGGTTATCCCATAGCCTGGCCTGGCGGATCAATGCACTGTCTGCCCGTACCCCATAATGAGCTGCCAGGAGATTGAGGTTTTTACTCAGGAAAATCTGTTCCGCCTTCTGCGTTGTCAGAAGTAGCGTATCGGGAGAAATCTGCGCCCGCGCAACCGCGCAGCTTACGAGCACAAGGCCCGCACACCACATGCTCTTTGTGAGCATGGCCAACTTATTCATGGTTGTACTTTGGAAATGACGAATCAATTCAGGCTGTGCAAAACCTGTCCGCGCAGCCCCTCAATGACTAACATTCCTTCGGTGGGGGCGGTGTGATCTCTTCAAAAAAGAGATAGTTATAGCCCTGCCGCAATGGCGTCACCGTTCGGCCTGAGAACTCAGGAATTACAACAAGGATTTCCTCATTAGGCGGAAGGATAACAGAAGAAGTAACCACCTTAGGTGCCCGGGCCCGCCGATGCTTGATAGGAAGGGGGGCATGCCGGTGCGGAGGTATGGATGCCGTCCTCTCTTCGTTTCGCTTGAACACCCTCGCCCTTTTGCACCGGTCATGGCGATGCACAGTTCCTGCAATCGCCTGAGCGGGAACCATGCCCGCAACGGCTGCAAAGAGCAACAGGCAAAGTAGGAAACGCGCGGGTTGAAAATTGTTGAAACGCATGGCGCAAATGCGCAAGAGGAGCGCAATATTAGAATCGGCGGGGGCAAACTTCCTGTTAATACTCGCTGTGCGAAGGATCGTTGCCTTCCTGATTCGCTACATCAGATTCAACTCAATCTTCAGTTGGCTGCAAAGACGCTTCTTCATAACGAAAGCGCAGCTTGACTTGTAGAATTGAGAGGTTCGACCAACGAAGAACCTATGCTTCAAAACATCGTTCCTGATGGCTTTAAAGTCTTCTAAAAATTTTGAAGGGAAAATTCAAAACGAGTTCCGACTATAGTCCCGAAGAACTGCATATTGCTCAAAAAAGACGATGTGGTCAAAAATAGTTGGTAAAAAAGGCTGAAAGGCTTGCTGGACGTGGGTTTGGGGATGTGGATATGAAAGCCGTTTGAATTTTGGCGATTTATGAGCCATAAAAAAACTGTTGGGGTTGCGGTAGTTCTGATGTGATCAAGTGGGGCAGCCAAGGTGGTAAGCAGCGCTTTCGTTGCAAGAGCTGCGGCCTG
>JAMIQN010000266.1:0-1582 GCA_035914595.1 Chitinophagaceae bacterium
GGCGGTATAGAGCCTTATGTTTGCCGCTGTTTTTTTCTAACACTCCATTTTCTCTTCCTGAAATGAAGAAGATTTTCACCCTTTCCTGCGTGCTGCTTGTAGGCAGCCTGAGTGCTTTTGCGCAAGGCAATGATGCCACTCCGCGCCGTGGCCGAATTGATGTAAACCATATCCGCTTTGGTGCCTTCGTCGCTCCCAACATCAGTTGGATGAAGCCTACGGCAGCCACTGATGATGCCAAGCAATTTGATGTCAAAAGCCAGGGTGCCAAGATGGGATTCACCTACGGGCTGATGGCCGAATATTTCTTTGCCGACAACTATGGCCTGGTGAGCGGTCTTGCGGTTACCTCTACGGGTGGCAAGATGCTGGCAACGGCCCGCGACCAAACGCCTGCAGCTTCTAAGGTGCTTAAAGCTGACTTCAACTACAATCTCCAATTCCTGGACATTCCGCTGGCGCTGAAGCTCCGTACCGATGAGATCAACGGATTCCGCTTCTTTGGCCAAGCCGGCATCACCGCCGCTATCAACATCGGCAAGAAGGCGAACTACACCGTCAATTACTATGACGGAGATACCACCGCAGCCAAAGAAAAATCTGACACCAAGGCCAAGATCAAAGGTGACCTCGGTGTGATTGCACCCGTCCTTTTTGAAATGAATCTGGGCATCGGTGTGGAAAAGCCAATCAGCGACAAGATGCGCTTTTATGCCGGCCTGTTTTTCAATAACGGATTTACGCCCGACGCCACCCGCCCCGACCTCTTCGACACCGGCAACCTCGGCTATGCAGGCAAATTCGATGACGCCAAGACGCGCCTCAACAATCTCGCCCTGCGCATCGGCCTCTTCTTCTAACCACCTACACCTTTTTGTAATGCCCGGGCCACGCTGGTCCGGGCATTACTTTTGGCCCCCACAGGCACGAAAAAGCCCTTTGAAAGCAGCCTTCCAGCCCTATGCCGCAGCCGCTCAATATCTTCCTCGCACAGCAGAATTATCACATCGGAAACTTTGAGGCCAACACGGCTAAGATTCTGGAAGCCGTGCGCCAGGCAAAGGCTCAGGGCGGCGATTTGATTGTGTTTCCCGAACTGAGCGTGTGTGGTTATCCACCCCGCGATTTCCTTGAATTTGACGACTTTATCCGGCAAAGCCTTGCCGCCATTGATCAGATTCGGGAGGAGGCCGACAGCATTGCCGTGCTGGTGGGCGGGCCTGCGCGCAATCCACGTATCGAAGGCAAGGACCTTTTCAATGCAGCCTATTTCCTTTTTGAAAAAGAGATAAAAGGCATTGCTTACAAAACCCTGCTGCCTACCTACGACATCTTCGATGAGTACCGCTATTTCGAGCCGGCTTTCGACTGGAATGTAATTCCCTTCAAAGGACATCGCCTGGCGGTGACCATCTGCGAAGACATCTGGAACCTGATGGAAGACCCGCTGTATCGGTTCAACCCGATGGACAAACTGATGCAGCAATCACCCAGCCTGATGCTGAACCTGAGCGCCTCTCCTTTCGACTACCTGCATGCGGAAGGCCGGCGTTATGTAGTACGCGAAAATGTGGAGCGCTAT
>JAMIQN010000267.1:0-13681 GCA_035914595.1 Chitinophagaceae bacterium
CATGCGGATGGGGCATAAAAAACTTTTCATTGCCGGCAGCGTCTCCGCGCAGGGCCAGCACATTGCTCACACCGAGATAATGCAAGTCAATGAGGGCATTCTCCGTTTCCTCCCGCGAAAAGCCACCGCATATCAAGTGGGGCACGGCATCAATGCCATAACGGTTCATGATGGCTGCGCAAATACCGACCGTGCCCGGTCTTTTTCGAATTTCTACCCGCTCAAAAGAGCCATCCGAACGCCGCTTGAACACCTGCTCGGCGCGATGGTACGTGACATTGATAAAGGCCGGTGAAAACTCGCGGAAGGGGTCCAGCAGATTGAAGATGCTCTCAATGCTTTTGCCCTTTGCCGGCGGCAGAATCTCCAGCGAAATAATCGGCTTGGTCGCCTGCCGGAGATGGTCGGTTACTTTCATACGCGCTCAAAAGTAGAGCAGTGGTCGTAGCAGATTCGGGTTGCTTTTAAGCAAATACCCTTCCCGCCGGCCCGGCGAATTTCAAGACGGGCGAATGAAGGCAGCCTACCTGCCGGCGCGCATGCTGCCCGTAATTTTAATGCTATGAACCTGCTGCGGCCCACAGGATGGTCTTTTGTACTTACGGCCTGCGCCGCGTTTCTTTTGCTCATTGCCTGCAAGCACCAGCGCAGTATTCCGGACGTGGAAGTGGCGGATGGCGGCTATCCGGCTGAGGTCAACCATATCATCATCAACCATTGCACGCAAAGCCCTTCCGGCGGCGGTTGCCACAATGCTTTCGGCGCAGTCAACTCTGCAGGCCTTCGGCTGGACACCTGGAATCTCATGTTCGACGGTACGCGCCATGGGGCTGTAGTGGTGCCTTTCGATACGGTCAACAGCCCGCTGCTGCACTACATCAATATTGACTCCAACCTCGGCTCTATCGCACTGCCGACGATGCCTTACAACCAGCAGCCCCTGCCGCAGGCGGATTACCTCACCATTCGCAACTGGATTGCACGTGGGGCACCGGATAAGAACGGCAATATTCCTTTTGCTGACAATCCCGTCGGACGTCAGAAAATCTACATCACTAACCAATCGGATGACATCGTGAGTGTGGTAGATGCTGCACGCCATGTGATCATGCGCAATATTCCGGTAGGGGTGTCGCCGGATATCGAATCGCCGCACTGCGTAAGGGTTTCGGGCAATGGACAGGAAGCTTATGTCTGCTTTTTGGGCGGCGATGTGGTGCAAAAAATTGACACCAAGACCGACAAAATCACCGGCCAGGTGCAGATTAGCAATGGCGGCTGCCAATGGAATGTGTTGTTGATTTCACCGGATGGAAGCAAGCTGATGGTCTCCGACCTGGCGCGCGGCTGGATGCGGCTGATTCGCACTTCGGATATGCAGGTGATTGCGAGCGTGGGCAGCGATGCCGTTCCGCTTTCGCCCTTTACCAGCCCTCATGGCATGGCAACCCTTCCCGGCTTTGACACACTTTACATGACGGGACAGTATGGCAACACTGTTTTCAAATTCACCCCCGATTTTCAATACATCAAATACCTCTCGATAGACGGCACACCGCACCACTACAATGCTTCCACGCTGGACCCGCACGAAATCATGCTTTCACCCGACAATTCGAAGTATTTCCTCACCTGCGAAGCCAGTGCGGAGGTGCGCGTGATGGATGCACATGCAGATACGCTCATTGCCGTGATTCCCGTGGGCACCAAACCGCAGGAGATGGCGCTATCCCGTAACAAGCCTTACCTGTTTGTCACCTGCATGGAAGCCAACTCTCCAACGCCCGGAGCCAAAGGTTCGGTGGTGGTGATTGACTACAAAACACTGCAGGTTGTGAAGACGATTTACGGTCCATTCTGGCAACCGCATGGCATTGCTGTAGATGATATGAATAACACGATGTACGTCGTGTCAACCAATATCGGCGGGCCTTTCAGCGGACACAACCACACAAAGACAAGTGGCAAAGCCGGCTGGTACAGCATCTACGACCTGAACACACTCGACGAGTTGAGCACGAGCCAATTTGAGCTGCTTTCGCAACCCTATTCTGCAGATTCAAGGTTCAAATGAGCACCGGCAAATACGCTCCTGCCTCTGCAAACCCTACCTGTATTTTCTTTCAACCTTACTTCTGAAATGCTGACGATTTCACTTCACAATATCCGGGTGCATGCACCTCATGGTTTGTATCCGGAAGAAGCCCGCAGAGGCAACGATTTTGAAGTGGATGTGACGCTGCAGTTGCCGGTAGAAATTTCCGGTGAATGGCCTTTGATTGACTATGCCTCGGTTTACAAAGTGGTTCTGTCGGTGATGCTGGGAAAGCGCGTGCAACTGCTGGAAACACTGGTCAAAGAAATTTGGATGGGCATTTATCGGCAATGGCCTCAGCTCAACCGGATTCAGGTTTGCGTGCGGAAGCTGCGGCCTCCGGTAGGCGGTGATGTGGCTGCTGCGCAGGTCTGTCTGGATGAAACTACCGAGGGACTGCCCTCAGGCACGTAGCCGGCTTTCCAAGAGATCGCTGACGGCCAGAATCAGACCATCGGGAATGGCGGCATCCTTCGGGCGCACCAGCTCATATTTATCGCTCGGCCCCCAGCGCAGCCAAAAGCGGGGTATGCCTGCAATATTGATCTCGTAATGCATGCCGTTGCCCCTCATGGAAGGCACTACTACAGCAAGCAGGGAACGGCCATCGTAGCTGACCGAAGCGGTGAAATTCTGCGCCACCGGCCAAAGATATACCGGCCGCCATCCGGTAATTTTAGCCACTACTACGGGTGGTAAAAGGCCGTCAATCTTCCGTTCATGAAGCAATTTTTCTTCCTGCTTTTCATCTTCCTGCCTTTTTGCGGCAGCACGTTTGCCCACAACTATTGCGCAGATCAACGTGCTAGAAATACCAAGCTTCATACTGCGAAAACTACCCTCGCATCCAGCCTGCTGGAGCAGTATGATGTCCATTACATCAAGCTGGACCTGAACCTAAGCCCGCTCAATACGCAGCTCAGCGGCAATGCCATCACAGGCGCCACAACGCTCCAAAGCATGAGCACCTATGCATTCGAGCTGAACGATAGCCTGGTGATTGACTCGGCTTTTTTCAATGGTGTGGCTGTGACCCCCAGCCGCATTTCAGCTAATCTGAGAGGCTTGACGCTACCCACCGCGCTCGCTGCTGGCAATGCTTTTCAAGTGCAAATTTTTTATCACGGCACCAGCCTGAATGGTACGGGATTCTTCACACACGGCCTGAATCATTATGCTCTGATGCATGGTGTGAATATCACCTTCAGCCTGAGCGACCCCAACCTCGCGCGCGACTGGTGGCCCTGCAAACAATCGCTTACCGATAAGATTGACTCTGCCGATTTATGGTTCACCGTGCCTGCAGGCTCTATGGCGGGAAGCAATGGCCGGCTGCTGCGGACCATTCCGAAAGGCAGCGACCAGCAGTTTCAGTGGCGCACCGTGTACCCAATCGAGTACTACCTGATCTCTGTGGCAGTGGCTCCCTACGTTCTGCATCAACAGACCGTTCGCTTTGCCGGCAGCCCGGACATGATGCCGGTGCAGCATTTCATGTATGATACGGCCTACTATATGCCGCGCATGCAGGCTGCCATTGACAGCACGCCGATGATGATTAATTATTTCTCGCAGCTATTTGGCAGGTATCCGTTTTGGAAAGAAAAGTATGGCCACTGCCTGGCGCCTTTGCTGGGCGGCATGGAGCATCAGACGATGACAACCCTGGGCGTGGACCTGCCGGCTACACTGATTGCGCATGAGCTGGGCCATCAATGGTGGGGCGATAATGTGACCTATTCCTCCTGGCAGGACGTATGGCTGAGCGAAGGCTGGGCCTCTTACTGCGAACAGCTTTTTGTAGAACATTTTCAGGGTGCCGCCGCTGCCCGCAACTACCGCACGCGGGTCTTCAATCGCGTCATGGGTGCCGCAGGAGGCAGCGTCATTGTGGACGACACTACGGATGTCAACCGCATATTCAGCTCCCGCCTTACCTATGATAAAGGCGCTGCTGTAGCGCATATGCTGCGGTATGTAGCCCCCAGCGACAGTGTCTTTTTCGCGGCCCTGCAGACCTATCAGCAACACTACCGCTTTGGCCTGGCCAACACCGATTCCCTTCGCACCATCATGGAAGCTGCTTATGGCTACAGCCTGGATACCTTCTTCACGCAGTGGGTGTACAAGCAGGGCTATCCCATCATTGGCGGTAGCTGGAACCAACAGGGCAACGACATCTATATCCAGCTTCGGCAGACCAGCTCCGTACCTTCTTCAGTCGCTGTTTTTGCCACACCCATAGACCTGCAGTTGAATGGTGCCGGCGGCATGGACACCGTGGTGCGCGTCTATTTCAATCAGGCCACACAGGACTACCATTTCACCTGGTGGCAACCTATCAGCGGCTTCGGTACCGATCCGGAAAATCAAATTGTGAATGGAGATGCCGCTATTTCCAAAGACCCGACGTTGTCAGTTGCTGTGGTTACACAACCGGCTTTTACTGTAACGCCGAATCCAAGCAGCACAGGCTATTGGACTCTTCATGGTGCCACTGATGGAAATGCCGTGCGGCTTTATGATGCAGCGGGGCGGCTGGTATGGCAGGGCGAGCAAAAGGGCCGCAGCCTGCAACTGGGTGACTCAGCATTGCCGGCAGGCATCTATACCATGCAGGTGATGCAGGAAGGGCACAGCCTCGGAACGATGAAATTGATGCGACGCTAAGTGCCGTTGCTAATGGTGCATCAGTGCGCGGATGATGACCAGAATCACCGCAATCAAAAAAACCAGAATAGAAATTCGGTTCATACCGTGCATCAAAAAGATGTTGGCATTTCTTGGTGCGCCGGGTTCGCGCTTCTTCAAAAACAGGTAATGTTTAATCTGACTCCAAAGGCCATAATGCGGCTGAGATTTCGGTTCCTGATCCATCCCTGAAAGTTACACGGATTAATTGGCGGGGATAGGTGCTGAGGCTATATTTGCCGCCCCAAAACGAGGGGGATTAGCTCAGTTGGTAGAGCGCTTGCATGGCATGCAAGAGGTCAGCGGTTCGAATCCGCTATCCTCCACCAGATAGCAAAAGCGGCTTCGTATCACTGCACGAAGCCGCTTCATTTTTTAGGCTGCATTGTCCGGCAAAGCCGGCCCCGGACGGAATAAAGGCTGATATATTCAGCCTTCTTCATCAAACAATTCACGCTCGATAATCTCCATCGAAATGATGTCTATGCCTTCGATCGGTGTCGGTGCAATATTGATGGCGCCATCCAATTGAGCCTCACGTGCCTCCTGAAGCACGGGCGCCTGCAGGCCCGTAAAGACGAGTGAATGGCCTTCGGCATAGGCCTTCTCATGCCACATCGCCAGATGTTCAAAAGCAGCGGCATCGGCGCTCTGACAGTTCGAGAGATCGGCTAAGACATTTGCGGGACCGGTTTCGGCCAATTGGGCCGCCCGCTCCTCCAGCATCGCTGCCATATTTACACTCAGATGCGTTTGCAAAGGCGTAATGACTACATAGGTTTCTCTGGTATCAATTTTGAACTCCATTGCGATAAAATTTGCGCATGCCCATCCTGCGAAGCCGCTAAAAATACAACAGTGTCCAAGGTTGCTGTTTCGTAAATTCGGTTGTCTTCGCTGCTTGCAAAGCCATCAAAACCTGAAGCCTGGAGCAAACCTTAGCTCATGAAGCAGTCGCTGACGATGGCAGGCATAAAACGATAAAAGACGAAGAAAAAAATGGATTCCAACTTCTCACCAAAAGTCAAAGAGATCATCTCCTACAGCCGGGAAGAAGCTCTGCGCCTGGGGAATGATTTCATCGGCACCGAACACCTGATGCTGGGCCTCATCCGCGAGGGAGAAGGGCTGGCCGTGCAGGTGCTGAACGCTATGCATGTGGACCTCTTTGACCTGCGTAAAGAGCTTGAAGTAGCGATCAAAGACAAGAGCAACCGCCCCGTGGCCAATGTTAATTCTCTGCCGCTGACACGCCAGGCCGAAAAGGTGATTCGCATCACCGTGCTGGAAGCAAAGGCCCTCAAAAGTCCCACCGTTGAAACGGAACACCTGATGCTTTCTATTCTTAAGAATAAGGAAGCCGTTGCCACCCAAATTCTGCAACAGTATGAGGTGGATTATGAGCGCTTCCGCAGCGAGTTGGCCATCCTGCAGGGTGAAACGCCACGCGCCGATTATGGCAGCGGCGACCCCAGCGAAGAATTTGACGATGACGATGAGCGCAAGCAATATCAGCAGCGCCGCCCTGTGCCGGGAGCTACCAAGAGCAAGACACCTGTACTGGACAATTTCGGCCGCGACATCACCCGCCTTGCCGAGACCGGAGCCCTGGACCCCATCGTGGGACGCGAGCAGGAGATAGAACGCGTATCACAAATCCTTTCCCGCCGCAAGAAGAACAATCCAATTCTGATCGGTGAGCCCGGTGTAGGTAAGACGGCCATCGTGGAAGGCCTGGCCCTGCGCATCGTTCAACGCAAAGTCAGCCGGGTGCTATTCGACAAACGGGTCATTTCGCTGGACCTTGCTGCGCTTGTAGCGGGCACCAAATACCGGGGCCAGTTTGAAGAGCGGATGAAGGCCATCATGAATGAGCTGGAAAAGAACCGCGACGTCATTCTGTTCATTGATGAAATCCATACAATCGTTGGTGCCGGCGGCGCTTCAGGCTCGCTGGATGCTTCCAATATTTTCAAGCCGGCCCTTGCCCGTGGCGACCTGCAATGCATCGGTGCTTCCACGCTGGATGAATACCGCATGCACATTGAGAAGGATGGTGCGCTGGACCGTCGTTTTCAGAAAGTGCTGGTTGAGCCGCCAACCGTTGAGGAAACCATTACCATCCTCAACAACATCCGCAGCAAGTACGAGGAGTTTCACAACGTCACCTACGATAAAGACTCTATCGAAAGTGCCGTGAAGCTCTCCGACCGCTACATGACCGACCGGCTGCTGCCCGACAAAGCCATTGACGTTATTGATGAAGTAGGCGCCCGCGTGCACCTGAAAAACATCAACGTGCCTCAGAACATCCTGGACCTTGAAAAGAAGATTGAGGAGATTAAGGCGGAAAAAAATAAGGTAGTCAAGAGCCAACGGTTTGAAGAAGCTGCTGCCCTGCGCGACCGCGAGAAGAAGCTGGGTGAAGAACTGGAAAAGGCCAAGCACGATTGGGAAGAAGAAGCGAAAAACAAACGCTATCCCATCACCGAAGACGACATCGCCGAAGTGATTTCGATGATGACCGGCATTCCGGTGCGCCGGATGGTGGAGGCCGAAACCGAGAAGCTGCGGCGTATGGACGATGACTTGAAAGGCGCCGTCGTTGGACAGGACGATGCCATCCGCAAAGTGGTGCGTGCCATCCAGCGCAACCGCGTGGGATTGAAAGACCCCAAGAAGCCCATTGGCTCTTTCATCTTCCTCGGCCCCACCGGTGTGGGTAAGACTGAATTGGCCCGCGCCCTCGCCCGCTACATGTTCGACTCCGATGCAGCACTAATTCGCGTTGACATGAGCGAGTACATGGAGAAGTTTTCCGTCAGCCGCCTGATTGGAGCGCCTCCGGGCTATGTGGGTTATGAAGAAGGTGGCCAGCTCACCGAAAAGGTGCGGCGCAAGCCTTATTCCGTCGTGCTGCTCGATGAAATTGAAAAGGCACACCCGGACATCTTCAACATCCTGCTGCAGGTGCTGGATGATGGCCAGCTCACCGATGGGCTGGGCCGGAAGGTTGACTTCAAGAACACCCTCATCATCATGACCTCCAATATCGGGGTGCGCCAGCTCAAGGATTTTGGAGAAGGGGTCGGCTTTTCTACCGGTGCACGTCAGGCAGCCTCGCAAGACAACAGTCGGGCCGTCATTGAAAAGGCTTTGAAGCGCACTTTCTCACCTGAGTTCCTCAACCGGATTGACGATGTGGTCATCTTCAACAGCCTGCATCAGGACGATATCAATAAGATTATTGACATCATCATGAAGGACGTGATGAAACGCCTGAACACACTGGGCTTCTCATTGGAGCTGAGCGAGAGCGGTCGCAAATTCCTGGCGGAAAAAGGCTACGACGCTGAGTTTGGCGCACGCCCCCTGCATCGCGCCATTCAGAAATATCTGGAAGACCCACTGGCCGAAGAAATCCTCAACCACCGAATCAAAGACGGCGATGTGGTAGTAGCCGAACACGAGGAGGGCAACGAGAAAATGAGCTTCTCTGTAAAGCAGAAACCGGCCGCGAAAAAGGAACAGTCTTCCAAGTAGGAGCAACCTGAACAATTAACGAAAGCCCGGTATTACTGCCGGGCTTTTTATTTGGTTTCCCGCAGACCCCGCCAACCACCGCAGAACTCCTACTCCTTCGTCCCTACCCCCTGCTCGGCTTTTTCCTTCTTCTCCTTCTCGGCCTGCTTCTTCACGCTGCGCAAAAACTCGGGAAGCGAGTCGAAGGTCTTGCGCCACGAGATGCCAATCCCTGAGCGTGTGATATTGCCATTGTTGATGGCAGACAGCACATCATAATCCGTCGTGCGGAAGCCATTCAGACGCAGGCGCCCGTCCTTACTCAGCAGAAGCTGGATGCGGAAATCATTCAGCAGATTAAAATTCGAAGCTGACGAAGAGGAGTTCACTGGCCGGCCCCAGTCATACGAGCTGCCCACCTCCACCACCACGCGGTCATTCATCAGATTCTTACGAATGCCCAGTTTGGCTTCATTCCGATTCAGTGCCGCTGAGCCCGGTTGCGACGAGCCATTGACGTTATAATTCTTGTACTTGAAATCCACCGACAGCTTTGGATCGCCGAGAAGCTTATTGACCACATTGGTCAGTTGTGCGCTGAAACTTGTACTGAGCACTTCACTCAGATTGTTGATGGCACCTGTGGCCGCGTTCGAGCCGGTGATGCCTTCCGGCGGGATAAAATAACCGATCAGCAGCAGCGAAGCCACCTGATTAAAGAGGTCGCGCTCATTTGCATTCAGGCGTTCAAATTTGGTGTAGGCGTAGGTGCCTACCGAGCGTTTTTCCGGCAGGGCCAGTTTGAAAGAGATATCCGGATGCAGCATGTTGCCGCGCATGCTCAGCAGCACTTCCACTTCCTGCTGGCGCTTGATGTCATCCATTTCATTGCTGGGGATGAGGGCGCTGTTTTTCTCATCCGGGGTCAGCAGATCGTAGAGGCTGGCCCGCGTGCGATAGCTGGCCTGGACGTCCATCGTGGTTTGTGAGATGGGGCCGCTGAAACGGATGCTGCTGCCCGAGGCGAGACTAAACTGACGTTTGAAAAAGAGCTGACGGAAGGTGAAGTTGTAATCGCCTTCATCAATTTGAAAATTGCCGTACATGCGCAGGTCGCCGGAAGCAGGTGCTTCGAGGCGCAGGTGGCCGTTGCCGCGCGCATTGATGGCATCACCCGAGGCAGGGTCCAGGATGAGGGTAATCTCCGCCAGCGGGTTCAGGTCTGCGTCAATATTGATGCTGAGCTTGCTTTCCGGCGTCTTATCCTGATTGGCATCTTCACCATAATGCTTGAATGTAACGTAGCTGTAGGCGCCAATATCACCGCCCGTGGCGATGGGCAGGTAGAGATGCGACAGGTCTGCCGGCGACACATAGATGTTCATCCGTATATCGTTCAGCGGCCCCGACACCGACAGTGATTTCACCTTAGCAACGAGGTGGCCATAGAAAAGGCTGTTCTCAAAATCTTGCAGGTTCAGCACTTCAAATTCATCACTCTTCAGCGTCAGCGCCAGGCGGAAGTCGCGGAGGCCACGATGCGTGATGCGGCCATCAAGGCGGGCATCATTGCCATTCACATCCTCCACCGGAATCTGATTAAAGAGGATCTGCTGATCATCCACGGCAATGCTGGCGCGCGGAATGGTGTAGTAGGTACCCAGATAATCCACCCGGAATGCCGCGCGGTCCAATGCAATGCTGCCGGCCAGTGAAGGCTTGCTGCCCGTGCCGCCGATGATAAACCTGCCATTAGCATGGCCACTCAGTTTGCTGACATAGCCATACAGCACCGGGTCCAGCCAGGTAAGCGGCGCATTATCCAGCGCCACGATACCTTCCAGTTGTTCGCCGCTGGTGGTGTCGAAACTCATCAGGCCCTGCGCCGTCAGTGATGAGCTGCCCAGGAAGACGCCGCTGCCCTTGTGAAGCCGCAGCGTTTGCGTTGCCTGATCATAGCTGCCTAACAGCACCACCTCACCGATGGTGTCGCCGGCAAGGCGCAGTTCGGTAGCGCGCACCGATGCTTGTGCACGGAAATGGCCCAGCAGGTCATCAAGTGTGAGATCTCCATTCAGACGACCTTCCGGAGCCAGGTTGCCCATATTGCCGAGGCTGGAAAGCTGTGCCAGGTCCATGTTGGCGATATGCACTTTCAGGCTACCCTTTGCATCACTTTCGGCGCTGATGTCCTGCAGGCCAGAATGCAGATGCACCCCATGCACCAACAATTTTTTCGAGAAGATGGCAGCCCTGCCGCCGCCGTCAATCTCCCAGCGTTGGCGGTTCAGGAAAAATTCGGAAGGGGCCAGCTCCACGACGATGGAATCGCCGCGCGCGACAGCCTGACCATTGAGGGTAGCTGAGCCATACGCATCAGGAGAGGAGGTGGTGATGTTGAAAGCAATGGAGTCATTGGCCACGGTGGTGCCCAGGCTCATGGAAAGGCGCAGCAGCTTATTCCCGACCACGATAGAAGCCGCGTCACCCGTGATTTTCATCCGGCGGAAATCGCCGTCACCATTCAGGCTGAGATTGCTGATCTGGGTATTGCCAATGGCGCCAAAAGGCGTGCGGGCATTCAGTTTCAGCTCCTGTTGGTTCGTGTTCAGCGAGCCCGACACCACGGTATTGTCAAAGCCTTTCACCGAAGGTGCCAGCACAATCAGCAGCGAGTCAATACGGCGGGTGGCCAGCGTAAAACTGAAATCCTGGTCGGCAGCATAGCGCTTCGGTGGCTTGATGTAGGAAGGCAGGTATTGTCCCACGAAATACTGCACCGAATAGGGCAGTTCCGAAAGCCGGAAGGAGCCTTCAATCTGACCGGAAAAATCATTACTCTCTACAGCCAGCACCTTGTGGCCATGCCCGTCAATCGTGGATTCCAGAAAGATGGAATCCACATCAAGTCGGTGGCCTTCGCGGCGCATGTCAATATTGTTGAGCATTGCCGTACCCAGAAAATTATCTATTGAATTGCCGCTGGCGTTGACGTCAAAATCGGCGGAGAAGCTGAGCGGAATCGGCGTCAGATGCAGGGCATGGAGGTCGCTCTGTAGTACATGCGCCACGGCCTTCACCACGGGCTGCTTACCACTCAGGTCGGCAGTGCCATCAAAGCTCATGGCCAGGTTGGGGTCGTCAATCAGGATGCTTCCCTGAAAGGTTTTGCCGCCCTGCAGTACACCATCAGCCGAGATATTTTGGTAGGAATAGCCATACAGATTCAGATGATGGATGAAGCCATTCACACGCAAGTCTGCACGGCCTGCATCAAAAGAATTTCCGGACAACTGGCCTTTGAAAGAGATGCTGCCCAGGGCCGGCAGGCGCAACAGAGGCCCCAGGTTAAAATCCTCCGCCGTCAGTTCACTGCTATACACGGCGCGCCCTGTTTCAAAGCCGGGCATCTTCAGCTTCGTGCCGGCATAAATGCTGCCCAGATTGGTGTGCAGGGCGCCATTAGCGGCAAAGTTGTCTATGTATCCCTGGAAGGAACCGCGGTACAGAATCTGACGGAGAGCTGCCAGGTCAAAACCGGGATTATTCCGCAGCATGGGCGCAAAGCGATAAAGGGCTGCTCCCGAAGTGACCACGCTGCCATCTTCAAACGAGATATAAGTCTTATAGATGTCCGGCAGGCCTTTCATGCTGACATTACCCGCGAGGGCCAGGCCCGCATCGCCATAGCGGAGGTCCTTCACTTTGAAGTCTGCTACGGTGCCATCGAATTGGCCCTGCAGCTTCATCATCGAAGGGAAATAGTCTTTGAATTCCGGCGCGAAATAGGCAATGTCCTGCGGGTCCACCACGGCATCCTGCAGATCGCCGCTCATGCGCACCCGATCCAGGTAATCCAGAAAATCGGGAAAGCGCCGGTAGTGCATGGCAAAGCTGCGGCGCAGGGTGCTGTGAGCCGTTTTCAACAGCAGGTCGTCCACGCGCGCCACATTCGGCGACACGGTGACGCGGCCCTTCATTTCTCGTACGGCCAGGCCGCAACGTTCTACTGCGCTCAGGTGCCGGAGTTGGGCATGCAGGGTATCGCCCAGGATGCGGACCTGATCGGCAGACAGGTTGATATTACTGATGCCCAGGTGTGCCGCATCAAACAGATGGGCCGGTGCTTTTTCTGCAGAAGCGAGGTAGCGAAAGGCACATCCTTCCAACCGCAATTGAGCTAATTGGAAAACCCAGCCATCCGGGTTGAAGGCAGTAGTGTCTATGGCTACGGGCTGATGCGGGTGGGGGGATGGAGGCTTGCCACCGGGGTAGTCGCGAAGGGCAATCAAGGTTTTGCGCAGGTCCAGCTTTTCCAGTTGGATGGAGCGATGTTTCAGGTCAAGGTTGCGGCCATCCAGGCTGAGGCGCCCCACATCTACGTGCATGTCGCTGCCATACCAGGCATCATCAGAATGGAACCGAACATCGCGCAGCTCAAGGCGCTTGAGATCTACTTCGAAGTCGTTTCCGCTACTCGTTTTCTTGGCTGAATTGCTACTGAAGGCATCAGCGATGAACTGATAATTCCACACATCACTGCGGGCACTGCGATGGAGGCGGACATAAGCCCGGCGCAGCCCCAGGTAGCTGATAACAGGCTTCCCTTTTTTGAGAAAAAACCAATCGGTGGCTTTCAGTTCCGCCTCGCCGGCATAGAGCAGCGTGTCGCCCTGACGGTCTTCGATATACAGGCCCTGCAGGTAAATGCGGTTGGCAAAGTCAATGCGCACATGGGCCAGCGACACTTTGGTATGCAGCTTTTCGGCCAGCATCTTCACAGCCTGCTGTGCAATCATGTTTTGCACACCTGTCAGGTTCACCAGCAGCGCCAGCAGGACGAGGAGGCCCAGCAGGCTCAGCACAGTGTATTGGAGGATACGGAAAAAGCGTTTCAGAAGGCGCAATTGAATAGCACCAAAAATAATCCCTTTGGCAGCGGCACCTGCGGCCTGCGTGGGGATGTACACAGTCTATTCCTTCCTGCCCGTCTTGGGCGCCTGCGTCAGGGAAGTACGGTTACCCGACCTGCCTGAAGCAGCCCCTGAGCGGAGTGGAGTTGATACAAATAGGTGCCCGGTGGCAAGCCATTCAACTTCCAGACAAGGCTTCCCTTATTCCCGAGCAGTTCGGTTGCGTAAACAGGCTTCCCGGCCATGTCCGAGATATGCAACGTAACCGGCGTGTAGGAGCGGGAGAAATCAAAATCGAAAATCACCTTGTCTTTGGCCGGGTTGGGCGCAATGCGGAATATGGCTTGAGGGGAAGGAGCGCCGGCCACCCCCGCAGGCCACAGTTGCAGCCGGCTCAGGACAATGGCTCCGCTGCTTTTGTAGCCACAGTTCCAGCCGTTGCCTTCGCTGAGGTGACTGG
>JAMIQN010000268.1:0-3196 GCA_035914595.1 Chitinophagaceae bacterium
TCAGGGATCGAAAAGGACCACATGCTCAGGTATCTATACGTAAAGGGAAACACCGCTCCCTGAGCCCGCCGAAGGGAGCGAGAGGGAGTGTATTCGATAGATTCCCTTCGACAAGCTCAGGGAACGAAAAGGAAGACATGCTCAGGGATCGAGAAGGAAGACATGTTCAGGGAACGAAGTGGGAAGGGAGCGGGAAGCTGACATAAACGTCATGGCTATCCGTGTATAACAAAGACTCCTGAACCTTACATACTCGTCAGACTCTAACCCCCCACAAAAAAAGTGGTGCCTATAAAACAGGCACCACCCATGTCTTTGCGGCTTTGGGCCGGCTCCTACCCTTCCTGCGGCGGCTCGGGCATCACCAGCCGGAAGCCGTTGCCGTGGATGTTGACGATCTCCACATCGGGGTCTTCACGCAGGTATTTGCGCAGCTTCGCGATGTACACATCCATTGAGCGGCCATTGAAGTATGTGTCTGAACCCCAGATGCGCTTGAGGGCCGCCTCACGGGGCAGCAGGTCGTTCTTAAACTCGGCCAACATGGTGAGCAGCGCATTTTCCTTGGGCGATAGCGTGCTGCTGACCCCATCGCGGGTGAGCTGACGCAGGCGGCTGTTGAAATGATAAGAGCCGATCTGAAACTCTACCTGAGCATGTTGTTTTTCCTGCAATTCCTGATTGCGCTTCATCACCGCCTTGATCTTCTGGAGTAGAATTTCTGAGTCGAAAGGCTTGGTGATATAGTCGTCGGCGCCAAGGCGATAGCCGTTGAGGATGTCTTCCTTCATGCTTTTGGCAGAGAGAAAAAACAGTGGCACATCGGGGTCCACATTGCGAATTTCTTCGGCAAGGGTGAAGCCGTCCATATTGGGCATCATCACGTCCAGCAGGCAGATGTCGTACTTCTCCCGACGAAAGGCGGCGAGGCCCAAGATGCCATCGCGGGCCAGCTCTACCGAAAAGTCATTGAGTTCTAAATAGTTCTTCAGCACCTGGCCGAAATTGGTATCGTCTTCAACGAGCAGAACCTTGCTGCGTGGTGTTTCTTGCGCCATGAGGAAAAGGATGTTTTACGCCTTGAGAGGCGGGCTAAAATAATATGCCTACGGTACAATGCCTTGCTAAAAACGCGGGCACATATAGGGCCGGCGGCGGTCTGCGGAAGCATCATGATACTTGCCCTGCCATACCAGGCCCAGTTCAGCAGCACCATTGTGGTTGATGTATTGGCCGAGATAAGAGACGGTGTAGTCGTAGCTGGCCATCACGCGCAGACCAGACCATTCATAGCCGATAGCCACCACCACTGCATCATTCCAGCGGTTGTAAAGGCCAACCAGCAAGTTGCTCGTTGTGGTGCCGTCTCCGCCACCCACATTCGTCAGCAAGAGGCAGCCGTAAAGCAACTCTGACGCGCTTTTCTGGCGGGTGTAATAGACTGAAGGATTGACGATAATCCGATCGCCGGCGCGCACCAACACATCCAGATTCACCGTGGGTCGCATCCCGATTTCATTCGCATTTCCAAGAAAAGTTTCCGTTGGGCGATTGACATGGGCCAGGCCCACACCAAGTTTCGCATACAGGTTTTCGTTCGGGTAAAAAGCGTAGTTAATGCCTGCGGTGATATCGGTGTAGCGCGTCTTATTGATGCTGGTTCGTTCGTTTGTTGGTAGGCGGGTATCAAAGTTGAAACCGTCCCATTGCGCATCCCAGGTGAATTTGTTGAAATCAACCGTGCGCTGCACAGAAGCCACCGAGGCTCCCGCAGAAATCATTTGATGTTCATTGAGCTGAACATGATAGGCAATGAAGCCTTCATAGCGCATCAGCGACAGGTTTCCATCGCCGGCTTTATCACTGAAAGCGGACACGCCAAGGCCCAGCCAGTTGGTTTCGTTTCTGGCACGCATCGCCTGCAAATCAGCATAGGCGGAGTAGGTGTGGTAGGGCACCGGCACCGCTCCCCACTGGCTGCGGTAGTTCACGCCTAATCTGTAATCATGCTCGCTCATCAGGCCGGTATTGGCAGGGTTGGCCAGCATCGGTGCATTGTAAAACTGTGAGAAATGAATGCCCTGTGCATCGGAAATAGTCGCACAGGCAAGGCCCAGCGAGGAGGCTATGATTATTCGTGTAAATCCTTTGATCATAAAGAAATCAGGTCAGCGAATGAGTGTAGTATTTCCTTTCTTTTCGGCTTTGCTGCCATCAATGAAAGTGGCGTAGAGCACGTAGGCGTAGGTGTCCATTTCCTGAGGTTCACCATTAAATGTACCGTCCCAGCCTTGATGAATATCATTCGTTTCAAACACCATCTGCCCCCAGCGGTTATAGATTTTCATCACCAAGGTTTCCACGGCAGCGCCGCGTGCAAAAAGGATGTCGTTATTGCCATCACCATTGGGTGAAAAAGCACTGGGCACGTCTATCGCCGTGCGAACATCTGCTGAAACCTGCTTGCACACACTGTCTAAGCAACCATCGGTGGTACGGGCTGTCAGGCAAACGGTGAAGGAACCTTTGTGTCGGAAGAGGTGGCTGGGGTTCTTGTCCGTCGTGAAATTTCCATCCCCAAAACTCCAGACATAGCTGTCGGCATTTGTGCTCAGGTTGGTAAACACGATGGGCTGATTTGGCACAGGCACGGTAGGTGCAAAACTGAAATTTGCCTTCGGTGGCCGGCGCACGAAAATTGTTTTCGTCATGCTGTCGGTGCCGTTGCAGGTGGCATCGTTCATCGCAATCAGCACGATGGTGTACACGCCGGGTGTGTCGTAGGTATGTGAAGGTTGAGAGGCTGTGCTGGTACTGCCATCGCCAAACTTCCACAGGATATTTTTTGCATTCAGGCTTCGGTCTATGAAACTGAAAGGCGCATTCAGACAAAGGCTGTCAGGCCCGTCAAATCCGGCCTCCACGCGCTGGCCCTGCAGATTAATCATTCGGACCATCGTATCGGGGTTATTGCAGGCCATCGGGTCGCGCATGACGAGCGTTACCGTGTAGGTCCCGCCTGCCGCGTAGGTATGAATGCCCGGGTTGACCAAGGCGCTCGAACTGCCATCGCCAAAGAGCCACAGGAAACTGGTGCGGGCAGGTGCTCCGGATAGTTTACTGTATTGGGATGTGTTGGTGAAGGATGCACGGTAAGGCCCGCAAGAGTCGAGCACGTTGACACTAAAATCACTGT
>JAMIQN010000269.1:0-19382 GCA_035914595.1 Chitinophagaceae bacterium
CGGTACCGATGGTAATGGCTGCTCGAATCGAGACACCGTTGCTGTAATGGTGAAGCCGTTGCCGGTGGTGACTGCCAGCAACAACACGGCTATTTGCCCGGGTGGCAGTGTGACCTTGAATGCTGCGGGTGCCGCCACTTATGTGTGGACGCCTGCTACGGGCCTCAGTTGCACTTCCTGCGCCAGCCCGGCTGCATCCCCATCAGCTACTACGACCTACACCGTGACCGGTACCAATTCAGATGGCTGCACGGATACGGCGAATGTGACGGTTACAATCAATCCTTCGCCCACACTGGCTTTGAGCGGAACAACAACTATCTGCCAGGGCGATAGCACTGCACTTTCTGTAAGCGGCGCAGTGAGTTATTCCTGGACACCGTCCACCGGCCTTTCCTGCACCACTTGTGCGAACCCTGTGGCCGCACCGGGCACCACAACGACCTACACGGTTACCGGCACGAGCGGGCTTGGTTGCACTGCAACGATGAACGTGAATATTTCCGTCAATCCGCGCCCAATGGTGAATGCAGGACCGGACACTGCAATCTGTGCAGGTACTTCTGCCAGCCTGAATGCGAGCGGCGCTACCACTTATGTGTGGACGCCTGCCGCCGGCCTTTCCTGCACTGCCTGTGCATCGCCGATGGCTACGCCTGGCACCACTACTACTTATGTGGTAACGGGCGGCAGTTCGGTAGGCTGTACGGCTACAGATTCTGTGGTTGTGACGGTAAAGGCTCTGCCTAATATTTCTGCGGGCAATAACGTAGGCATCTGCCCGGGTGGTTCTATTCAATTGAACGCAACCGGTGGTCAGGGCTATGTGTGGAATGCTTCTTCTTCGCTTTCCTGCACGACTTGCGCATCGCCGGTAGCCACACCTGCTGTAACGACAACCTATACCGTGACGGGGTCTGGCACTAATGGTTGCACGGACACTGCCAATGTGATGGTAACTGTAAATCCGCTACCTGTGGTAACGGTGAGTGGCAAGACGAATGTGTGTGCAGGTGACACCTCCACGCTCACCGCGTCGGGCGCGGCTACCTATGTGTGGAGCCCGTCCACAGGTCTTTCCTGCACAACCTGCGCCAGCCCTGTCGTTACACCAACGGCTACGACTACTTACAAAGTGATAGGTACTTCCGGAGTAGGCTGCTCTGATTCTGCAACCGTAACAGTGAACTATCGTCCGCTGCCCATCGTGAAAGTAGATTCTTCGCAGAGCCTTTGCGAAAAGCAATCTGTGAAGCTGAATGCCAGCGGCGCCAGCAACTATTCGTGGACACCCTCTGCAGGCCTTTCCTGCATTGGCTGCGCCAACCCAACGGCTACACCTGCCGTAACGACGACCTACATCGTTACCGGTATAGACGCCTATGGTTGTAGAGACACAGCTCAAACAACGATAACGGTATTGCCGCTGCCGGTAGTGCTTGCCGGACCTGATGTCAGCATTTGCAGCCTTACCTCTGTGCAGCTTGCTGCAACCGGTGCTGCCAGCTACTCTTGGTCTCCTGCAGCAGGCCTTTCGTGTACGACTTGTGCCAACCCAATTGCCTCGCCCACCACACCAACCAGCTATGTTGTGACCGGTACAGGCAAGAATGGTTGCGTGAATTCTGATACGGTAGCCATTAGCATCTACGACCAACCCATCGTCAATGCAGGGCCTGACCAGACGATTTGTTCCGGACAGTCTGCAACGCTGCAAGGCTCGGGTGCTGCGGATTATACCTGGACGCCGGCGGATAGCCTGAGCTGCCCGACCTGTAGCACAACCAAGGCCAAGCCTGCCTTTACGACGACCTACGTCCTTGTGGGTAGAGATGCGCACGGTTGTGTGGATTCCGACCGTGTTGAGATTACAGTGATTCAGCGGCAGCCGGTAACGGTTAGCCCGGGTGGTGAAGTTTGCGAAGGCGAGTCGGTCGATCTGTTGGCTACAGGTGGCGACAGCTATACCTGGTTCCCTTCCACGGGCCTTAGCTGCACCAACTGCCCCAATCCATCTGCAGGGCCTAAGGAAACGACTACGTATCATGTAGCCATCCGTCAGGGCAGTTGCTTTGAAGACACGCTGACCACGGACGTTATCATCCATCCGTTGCCCACTATTGATGCAGGCCCCGACCTGAGCATGGTTCTCGGAAGTAATGTTCAAATCAAGACGATGGGAACCAACATTGCTACCTACAAATGGAGCCCGATTGAAGGCTTATCGTGCACGGATTGCGCCAGCCCATTTGCCTCTCCAACCAAGGACATGGTGTATGTGGTAGAGGTGGCCAGCGACTTTGGTTGTAAGGCTGAAGATGAAGTGGCCATCAAGGTGATGTGCGATGGTAGCCAGGTGTGGATGCCGAATACGTTTACGCCAAATGCTGACGGAGAAAACGACCGCTTCTATCCACATGCGAAAGGCATCCTGACCGTGGCACGCTTCCGCATCTATGACCGTTGGGGTGAGTTGATTTTTGACCGTCAGAATATGCCGGTGAATGACCGGAGCGTAGGCTGGGATGGCACGTACAAGGGACAACCGTTGAAGTCCGATGTATTTGTCTGGATCCTGGATGCGACCTGCACCAATGGCGAACACACCCAGACCAAGGGCGATATCTCACTGATTCGATAAGGAACCGGGGTGGGGAAGCGGTCAATGGCTTGCTTCCCTGCTCCTCCTTTTTCCCCAGTAAAACGAAACCGATTTTTCAATCAGCCAACCCAAATTCTTCAAGAAAAAACTGCGCTGTATGACTAAGCTTCTAGCTACCACCGGCCTGCTCTGCCTGCTTTCCTTCAGCCTGAGCGCGCAGGATATTCACTTCTCTCAATTCTATGAGAATGCAATTCTGCGTAACCCGGGCCTGACCGGCATCTTCTCCGGCGACTACAAAGTGGGCGTAAACTATCGCACCCAGTGGGGGAATATTTCCAACCCTTTTCAAACGACGCTTGTGTCCGGTGAAACGCGCGTGCAGGTCAATAAGGAGTACCATGACTACCTCAGCTTCGGCGCCTGCGTCAGCTATGACCATGCCGGTGCGATTGATTTCAATTCGATTCAAATCACGCCGGCTATCAACTACAACAAACGCCTGTTTGATGCACATGCCAGCTACTTGTCCGTAGGCTTTGCAGCCTCCTACATCCAACGCTCGGTGGACCCGGCCAAAATGACCTTGGATAACCAATACATCAATGGCGGCTACGACCCCAATGCGCCTACCGGCGAAACAATGAAGTTTGATAAGATCACCCACTACGATGTGAGTGCCGGCATCAGCTTCAACAGCTCTATCGGAGAGAATAACCGCGTCATATACTACATCGGCGGCGCGGCTTATCACATCACCCGACCCAAAGAATCATTCAATCCAAACGAAGCGCTGATCCGTCTTACCCCCAAGTACACAGGCTCTGCAGGTGTAACGGTAGCGTTGGCACCCCACTGGGCGTTGATGGCTACTGCCAACTACACCAATCAGGCCCCTTATCAGGAAATGATTGGAGGAGGAATGTTGAGCTTCAGGAGCAGCATGTCATCGTCACAGCTATTTGCACTTCATGCAGGTTGCTTTCTGCGCGTGAATGATGCGGTAATCCCCACGCTAAAAGTTGACTACAATTCCTATTCTTTCACAGCCTCCTACGACATCACCACTTCTTCTCTGAAGCCTACGCTGAACTCCGAGGGTGGTTGGGAATTCTCGGTTTATATCCGCGGCCGTTACCCTCGTCGCGAGAATATGATGGACCGGATGGAGTGCCCAAGATTCGAGCAGGAACTGACTTCTCAGTTTGATATGTAATGTGCGATTGATGCACGAGAAGCTGCTCTTTTCAATGCTCACGGCAAAGCTTTTCAGACCCATTGCCTCGAAAAAGGAAGCGAAACAAGATGCCTTGCCGGTCTTGATGAGGCATCACAGCAGCACAATGGACAAGCCATAATCAGCCAGCAAAATCAGGATGCAGCTCACGACTACGGCTGTAGTGGAAGCACGGCCAATCTCCAAGGCGCCACCTTCCACATAATAGCCAAAATAAGCGGGCACCGTGGAGATGATAAACGCAAACGTGACCGATTTGGCCATCGCGAAAAAAAGATTGTAAGGAAGAAAACCCGTCAGCAGCCCCTGATAAAACTGATCCTGGTTGATGATAGATGAAAAGGTGCCCGCCAGATATCCGCCCCAGATGCCGATAGCAATCGAAATGATAATGAGGCAGGGCACAACAATGAGGGCCGCCAGCACCTTCGGCAAAACCAAAAAGGTCTTGCTGTTGATGCCCATTATTTCAAGTGCATCTATCTGCTCGCTCACCCGCATATTACCCAGCTCCGAAGCAATCTTGGAACCGACCACACCCGCCAGAATGATGCAGATAACCGTGGGGGAAAGCTCCAGAATCATGGAGTCGCGGATGATGCCGGCAATGACGGGCCGCGGAATGATCGGCGACACGAGCTGGTAGGCCGTCTGCACCGTCAGCACCATACCCAGAAACACCGACACGATGCACACGATGGGCAGCGAGCGGATGCCGATATCATTGCATTGGGTCATGAACTCGCGCCAATACACTCGTCCGTTCTCCGGCTTGCTGACACTATCGCGCAGCATCAGTGCGTATTTGCCCACATGAGTAAAAAAGCGCCGGAGCATGAGGATGCCTGATTTCAAAAAAAGGAAAATTACGGAGCTGCTTTCCTGCGGTAAAAACCCGAAAACACTAAGGCCTTGCAAAGGAAAAGGAAGCCTTGTTCTCCGGCTTCGCCGAAATTGAAATTCGTTCCCCAGCGCTCTGCAGTCTGCTACATTTGCCCACCTATGACGGATAAACTGGCCCAACTGCGGGAGAAACAAGCTGCCGCATTAATGGGCGGCGGCGAGGCCCGCCTTGCATCCCAACACAAAAAAGGAAAACTCAGCGCCCGGGAACGCCTGCAACTGCTTTTGGACGAAGGCAGCTTTCAGGAAATCGGCGCTTTTGTAACCCATCGCAGCACCGACTTCGGCATGGAGCAGGAGTGCTACCTCGGCGATGGTGTTGTCACCGGATACGGGCGCATTGCCGGCCGGCTGGTCTATGTCTTTTCGCAGGATTTCACCGTCTTTGGCGGCTCGCTGAGCGAAACGCATGCTGAGAAAATTTGCCGCATCATGGACCTTGCCCTGCAGAACGGAGCCCCCGTCATCGGCCTCAACGATAGTGGCGGCGCGCGCATTCAGGAAGGCGTTGTCAGCTTGGGCGGCTATGCTGATATCTTCCATCGCAACGTGCAATCTTCCGGCGTCATCCCGCAGCTCAGCGCCATCATGGGGCCCTGTGCCGGAGGTGCCGTCTATTCACCGGCCATCACCGATTTCATTCTGATGGTGGAAGGCACGAGCTACATGTTCGTGACCGGCCCCAACGTGGTGAAGACGGTGACACACGAGCAGGTGAGCAGTGAAGAATTGGGCGGCGCACACACCCATGCTTCCCGCAGCGGCGTTACCCACTTTGCCTGTGCCAACGAAGTAGAATGTATTCAGCGCCTCAAAGAATTGCTGAGCTATATCCCGCAAAACTGCGAGGAGGAAGCACCGGCCCTGCCTTACCTGCCAGGCGATGAAACGCGCCCTTCGCTGGCCGGCATCATCCCCGAAAATCCCAATCAGCCTTACGACATGAAAGAGGTGATTGCGGAGCTGGCAGACGAGGGGCACTTCCTTGAAGTGCATAAGGACTATGCAGAAAATATTGTGGTGGGCTTCGTGCGCATCGCCGGTCGCAGTACCGGCATTGTGGCCAACCAGCCGGCACAGCTTGCCGGTGTGCTGGACATTGCAAGTAGTAAAAAAGGCGCCCGCTTTGTGCGCTTTTGTGATGCCTTCAATATCCCTCTGCTCGTGCTGGTGGATGTGCCCGGATTCCTGCCCGGCACCGACCAGGAGTGGGGCGGCATCATCACCAATGGAGCCAAGCTGCTTTACGCCCTCAGCGAAGCCACCGTACCGAAGGTGACCGTCATCACGCGCAAGGCCTACGGCGGTGCCTACGACGTGATGAACTCCAAACACATCGGTGCTGACATGAACTTTGCCTGGCCCAGTGCCGAGATTGCCGTGATGGGTGCGAAGGGTGCAGCCGAGATTATTTTCAAAAAAGAAATTGCCGGCGCTGCCGACCCTGAAGCCAAGACCAAAGAGAAGGAAGCCGAGTATGCCGAAAAGTTTGCGAACCCTTACGGTGCTGCTGCCCGTGGCTATATTGATGAAGTCATCCTGCCGGAGCAGACCCGCGAACGCCTCATCGCTGCCTACGACATGCTGCGCAATAAAGTGGTGAACGGACCGAAGCGCAAGCATGGCAATATCCCGCTCTAAGGTGCGCTGCTGCTTTTCTTGGCCGGTGATTGTTGTAAAAAGATTTTCTTGGAGGGGTATGGCGCAGGCAATGGCATCTACATCGGGACAGAATGGAACGACCTCGGGCCGGCTGTTGTGGCTGGCCGGAAGTGGCTCTGTTGCAAATAGCTCCGCCACATCGCTGCAGTCCTTTATCACTGCCATCGTTCGGCTCTTTTTCAACACAAGCATCTACACTTCGCTCTGTGCGCTGGCTTTGTGCCTCGGTGCCGAGCATGTGATGCTGGGCTATGTGCCGGCGCTGCTCTCACCGCTCCATGCCCTTATCGTTGGCTGCACTTTGGTGGACTACAACGTGCATCACCTCTTCAATCGCAACCGTGAGGCACCCCCCTGGATTCCCCATGCGGTGGCTTGGCATTGGGCCGTCTGTGGGCTGGGGGCCGTCCTGTGTCTGGTGGCGCTGCCCTTTCTGCCCTGGTCGGTGCTGATTGCCTGCGGCGCACTCGGTGCTTTGGCCTTTGCCTACTCCACCCCGCTGCTACCTTTCAAATACAAGACACGACTCAAAGACTTTGGCCTGCTGAAAATTCATATCCTGACGGCAGTCTGGGTCACCGTCGGTACTGTGTTGCCCGCTCTTTTCTGGAACATCCCTTTCAGCGATTACTGGCTGGAAATCATTATCCGCTGCCTACTGATTTTCCCGCTCTGCATCGCCTTCGATATTCGGGATGCAGCCACCGACCGGGCCCGCGGTATCAACACGCTGCCCAACACGCTGGGCATTGACACGGCCTACCGCGTAATCAACTACAACCTGATTGCCTACTTCCTCTTTGCGGTGGCCCGCTGCCTGCTTCGCTATACGCACGAGCAACTCATTGTGTATGCCGTCAGTGGGCTGGCTGCCTGGGGTGTTATCACGCTGTCGCGGAAGCGCCATCATCCCTTCATCTATCTCGGGCTGATTGACGGGGTAATGCTGCTTTACGGCGCACTGCAGGCCATCCTGTAAGCAGCTTCCCTGCCCGCTTCAAACCTTCTTTGCGGAGCCAATAAAGACTGTTTTGAAAGTCTTTTCAGCCGGTTTTCATATCCATATCCCCAAACCCACGTCCAGCAAGCTTCTCAGCCTTTTTTGCCAACTATTTCTGACCACATCGTCAGGAATTGCAAGAAAAAATGAAGAGGCCGCCTTCTAAAACGAGGCGGCCTCTTAGTGTAACAAACTTGTGTGCGAATCGCTGGTCAGGGCAGCATGAATTTGAAACCGATGCCGTGAATCGTTTGCAGGTCCACGCCGGGAACATCCTTCAGGTGCTTGCGAAGTTTCGTGATGAACACATCCATAGAACGCCCCAGGAAGTAGTCTTCTTTACCCCACACGTTGAGCAGAATTTCTTCCCGTTTCAACACGCGATTCGCATTGAGTGCGAGATAGCGAAGCAGATCGGCTTCCCGCTGCGTGAGCTGCGCGCGGGTGGAATCGTTGGAAAGGAGCAGGTCGTTGTAGTTGAAGGTGAGATTGCCGATTGAAATTTCATTTGGGCCATCGTCTTCCTTTTTGCGCGTGCGCTTCAGAAATACCTCGATACGCAGCAGCAGTTCCTGCATGTTGAAAGGCTTCGTCACGTAGTCATCGGCACCGCCCTGGAAGCCGGCTATCTTATCCTCATCCATGTTCTTTGCGGTGAGCAGGATGATGGGAACTGTCTCATTTTTCTTGCGAATCTGGCCGGCGAGCCAGATGCCATCCCGCTTCGGGAGCATCACGTCCAGGACGCAGATGTCGAAGTTGTGCTTCATGTAAAGTTGCCATCCGCTTTCGCCGTCCGGCGCGTGAATTACACTGTAACCATGTGCCTCCAAATTGTCTTTCACTACAAAGCCCAAGGTGGGATCGTCTTCAACGAGTAAGATGTTGGTCTTGGAATCAGACATAAATGTTTTGGCGTGTAACTAATAATTTACGATAGTGGCAAAATAACTGTAAAAGTGCTGCCTTTACCCAGTTGGCTGTCGCATTTGACATCGCCTCCGTGGGCACGAACAATGATACGAACATAATTCAATCCGATCCCGAAACCTTTCACGTCATGAACGTTGCCGGTGTGCACGCGAAAGAACCTCTCAAATAGGTGCCGCTGGCTGGCCTTGTCAATGCCGATGCCTTCGTCCCGAACCTTCAGGATAATCTGCTTGCCTTCCTGTTGTAAACTGATGTGTACCCGCGGCGGCGCCAATGAATATTTAAGGCCGTTGTCCACCAGATTGAAAATGGCACTCTTCAAATGTTCCTTATCTCCTTTGAAATGAATGGGCACTGTGGCGAGCTGTAACGACACACTGCCTTCGCCGGCTGAAGCAAGTTGGGCATAGGCCGGAAGCTCAGCGCGCAGCAGGTCCTGCCACACAAAATCTGTACGGTTGAGTTGAAGGCCTTCACTTTCTGCCTTGCTCATTTGAAGGATGCGGTCCACCTGCGATGTGAGGTGCATGGCCGAGTTGGAGATGATTGTCGCATAACTCAGCAATCGTTGCGGTTGCCCTGTGATTTCAGGGTTTTTAAGCACATCGGCACCCAGCCGGATGGAAGCCAGTGGTGTCTTGAACTCATGCGTCATGTTGGCCACGAAATCCTTTTGCACTTCCACCAGGCTGCGCTCCTGAAAATTCAGAAACAGCAGGTAGCCCAGAAAGCCGATGGCAATCAAAAGCAGGAGCGAGGAGCCTGCCCAGGGCAGCATCCGGCTTCGCAAAAAGCTGGCGCGCTGCGGAAAGCAAATGCCGATATACTGATGGCCGGAAGGTTGTACCGGCAGGTCGTGCAGCTTCTCCGGTGCCCGGCTGTTGCCATTCATCTGGATGTAGCCGGCGTAGGAAATGGGCGAGGTCGCCGTGTTGGCGGAAAGCTCATATTGAAAATCGGCAGCCACATGTTGCGCGGCCAGGGCAGAGCTGAGTTGGGCTTCCAACAGGCCTTTCGGTACCGGTGCGTTGACGTGTACGGCGAAACAACTTGTGCTGAGTTGTTCCACCCGGGTCGGCTCATTGGATTGGATGCCCTGTGCGTGCATCAACGACTCCGCGGCATTGCGAAGGGCAATGCTTACGTTGAGTTGAAATCGCTCTTCATTGAGCACATAAGCGCTCCGTACCCAATACACCTGAGTGGCAATAATGCCGGCACATACCAGCACTGCCAGTATCAGGAGAATGCGGATATTACGGCTCTTCATGAGGCAGCGCTCGGGGCGTTCGGCGGGTTGGGCAGAACGCACCACCGGGTCAAAAAGGATTCGGAGACCGGGGACGCAGCTACTGCTGGCACACGCATTTCGGAATAATCTTTGTGTCCACGGCCTGTCCCGATAAATTTACGCGTTCGCCTTGTTGGATAAAATGGAACAATATTGGTAATTCATTCTTTTGATGATCAATGCGGGATATGAGCGCAACGCATAATGTAGTTTTTGTTACTCATTTGTTATCCGCCAAGGCCTGATGCTGTATTTGCTGCTTAAGCCGCTTGTTAGGCTATCGTTATGGCTCTTCTACCGGAAGATTCATCCATTCAGCCTTCGCAATTCTGTTACAGCCGGGCCGTTGCTGCTGCTCGCCAACCACACCGCGTCTTTCATGGATGCGTTTCTGCTTGCCTGCTACCTCAATCGTAAGCTTCATTTTTTCGCACGCGGCGATGTTTTCCGCCATTCCCTTGCCGCTCGCCTCCTTCGCCTTTTGGGCATCATGCCGGTGTACCGGAAAAGTGAAGGACGCGACAAGCTTGCCCTCAATTACGACAGCCATCAGGATGCGATGCGTGTGCTGCAGCAAGGTGGCGCTGTGCTCATTTTTTGCGAAGGCAACAGCGATATCCGAAAACAACTGAAGCCCCTGAAGAAAGGCCCGTTCCGGCTGGCAACTGATGCAGTGGCAAAACATGAAATCCCTTTGCATATCCTTCCCGTCGGCATCAATTATTCATCCCCAATACGGCCTGGATCTGAGGTCTTTCTGCAGGCAGCGAGGCCTATTGTCGTTTCTGATTTTCTGAAGGACCGCTCTGACGCAGGCAGGGCCAAAGCCGCAACAGACCTGATGCGTGCCACAGAATCCGAATTGTTACCACTCGTATGGCATTGTAACGATACCGCCCAACTCGACCTGGCCGATGCGGTGATGGAAGCCATTCCTCTTCTCCCGCTCGATTCCGATTTTGAGCAAACGCAAGACTACATGGCCGCCATCAATTCAGGCAGTGAAGACCGCGAGACCCTACTGCACACATTGACTGAAACCATTCGTCAGGAAGCTTGCAAGAAGGACAGTATGGGAGCACGTGCGGCGCTATGGCTAAGTACTCCTTTTGCCGAATTGGGTCATCTCTTCCACCTGCTGCCGGTGAGTCTTTCCATGCGGCTGACAAAGCGCTATGTGCAAGCCCCGGATTTTATCGCGCCGGTATTGCTCTGCTGCCTGATACTGACCATTGCGGGCTGGTATTTTATCTGGCTGATCGGCTTGCTTCTCTGCGGAGGTTCGGCCCTGTGGCTGTTGCTGCTTCCTGCGTTTGCAGGCTGCGGTTTTTGTTATCTGAAAAATTATCGGCCCTTACGGGAAAAAAGGAAGCTCATTGATAGGGCTATCAGCCGACTTGAAGCTTTCAGGAAGCCGTAGCAGGGCAGGGCCTCCTGTACCTTTGCCGCCATTATGACGAAGCCCACGCAGACTATTGAGGATGTCGTGATAAAATTTGCCGGCGATAGCGGTGACGGCATGCAGCTCACGGGCTCCCAGTTTGCTAACAATACCGCCCTCATCGGCGCAGACCTTTCCACCTTCCCGGACTTTCCCGCTGAGATTCGCGCACCCCAGGGTACCGTGCCCGGCGTGAGTGGCTATCAACTTCATTTTTCGTCCAACCGCATCTACACCCCCGGCGACACCTGCGACGTACTGGTTGCCATGAATGCTGCCGCCCTGAAGGTGAACCTCAAAGCCCTTAGGCCGGGAGGCATGATCATCGCGGACATCGCAGGATTTGATGCAAAAAATCTGCGGCTTGCCAACGTTGCTGACGGTGAAAATCCTTTGGAAAATGGCTCCCTGCAAGGCTATGAACTGCACAAAATGGACATCTCCAAACTGTGCCGCGAAGCCATCAAAGACATCAGCCTGGGCACCAAAGAGCGAGACCGGACGAAGAACATGTTCGTCCTCGGTTTCCTCTACTGGCTCTACAATCGCGATATGGCCAGCACGCTTCAATTCCTGAAAGAAAAATTCGCGAAGCGACCGGACATTCTTGAAGCCAATATCCGCGCCATGCAGGCCGGCTACAATTACGGCGACACGGTGGAAGCTTTTTCAACCCGCTACATCGTTCACAAAGCGAAGCTGGCGCCCGGCCGCTACCGCAGCATCACCGGCAACACGGCACTCGCTTATGGTTTGATTGCGGCTTCGCGCAAGAGCGGTCTTCCGCTTTTTCTCGGCACCTATCCCATCACACCCGCTTCTGACATACTGCACGAATTGGCGCGCCATAAGAAATTCAAGGTGCGCAGCTTTCAGGCAGAAGATGAGATTGCAGGCATCACCTCCGCCATTGGTGCTTCGTTTGGCGGCTCGCTCGGTGTGACGACTACCTCAGGCCCGGGCATGGCGCTGAAGACGGAAGCGATGGGCTTGGCTGTGATGCTGGAGCTGCCGCTCGTCATCGTGAATGTGCAGCGTGGCGGGCCTTCCACAGGGCTTCCCACCAAAACAGAACAGAGCGACTTATTGCAAGCCTACTACGGGCGCAATGGCGAATGTCCCATGCCGGTAGTGGCAGCCTCTACGCCCAGCGATTGCTTTGCTGCCGCCTTCGAAGCCGTGCGCATTGCCCTTCACCACATGACGCCTGTAATCCTGCTCAGCGATGGTTTTATCGCAAATGGTGCAGAGCCCTGGAAGTTTCCGTCAGAAGCTGAGCTGCCCGCCATTGAAGTAAAATTCCGTCAACATGCAACGACGGAAGACGGCAAGTTTTTGCCTTACGAAAGGGATGAAAATCTGGTGCGCCCCTGGGCTGTGCCCGGCACGCCCGGGCTGGAGCACCGACTGGGTGGATTGGAGAAAGAAGACCTTACAGGCAATGTCAGCTATGACCCGGACAACCACCAGAAGATGGTGAAGATTCGGGAACAGAAAGTGGCTTTGGTGGCAGAAGATATTCCGCTTCAAACTTTGGATAGCGGCCCCAATGAAGGCGAGCTGATCGTTGTGGGCTGGGGTTCCACTTATGGCGCAATCAAGAGTGCGGTGCAAACCTTGCAGAGCGCAGGCCATTCCGTGGCTCATGTGCATTTGCGGCACCTGCGTCCCTTCCCGAAAAATTTGGGGGGCATCCTTTCAGGCTTCAAAAAAGTGGTGGTGCCGGAGCTGAATAACGGACAGCTCGTGCGTATTCTTCGCGATCAGTTTTTGGTGGATGCAATCCCCTACAACAAGATTAAAGGAGTGCCGCTGAGCAAGGGCGAGCTGGTAAGTTTCTTAAGCACGATTCTGGACCCCGTTTCGGTAGGCTAAGGACTGTTCCATTTGTGCATTTCTTTTCTGAATTGCATCCTTTCGGGTGGCAATCTGCATTGTTTTAAACAGTTGCCGTCCGATTATGAAAAGGATTTTCCTCTTTGCGTTTTGCAGTGCTTTTTTCTTCGCTACCGCGAAAGCACAAATGCCGCCAACCCTCAGCGATAGCGGCTATGTGCTCATTGGTCAGGACACGGTACTGACACCCAATGGTTCATTACTTCCTTTTCGAACGCTGGGGCAACCCGACACCAACGCAAGCTGGGACCTAAGCCTCGCGACCGCGAATGGTTTGCTGGGTGTGCAGGAGCGGTTATCTCCTCCTGCCACGGGCAACCCCTTCCCGAACGCAGATTTTACGTACCGAAACGGCTCAGTTCTGAATCCACTGCTGGCTTTATTGGGGATGAAGTACATCCACGGCGACAGTACCGGATTTTTTGAATTGGGCATCAGCAATGAACAGGAATCGGCCCACGATATCAGCTCGTTCACGCACAGTGCCGGCGACAGCCTTTTCTTTCCTCCTCAGGCGGATACTTTCAGCCAGGCCATTGCGGTGTTTCGGTTTCCGGCAAGTTTCTCCTCTTCCTGGCAGACGACAGGCAGCCGCCGCAGCATCCGATTTGAAGTAACAGCTAATGCATTTGGCCTCACTCGGGCAGCCGGCGTGTGGCACTATGATCTTGATATTGCAGACAGCATCGTTGGCTGGGGGCAAATGCGAGTGGCCGTAGCACCCAACGGAACGAGCACTTACATGCCGGTGCTGCAGGTGCGCAGGAAGATGCTGCGCCGGGATTCTTTTCTGATCAATGGGGTGGAACCTCCTGCCGGATTTTTAACAGCACTGGGGCTGACCCAGGGGAAGATTTCGAACTACTACTTCACCCGCTTTTATCAGCCTGCCGAATGGACGCCGCTGGCCGAAGCGCAACACGCAGACAGCACCTATACCAACTTGCTGAGTTTGCTGATTCGCCGGAGTGGTATTGAGCCAAGTGGCGTTTCAGAAATTGAGCAAGCCTACAACTGGAAGATATTTCCCAACCCCGTTCAGGGCAGTGTTATCAATCTTGAAATGCCCGGCAATACCGGTTCGGACTGGCGATTCAAGCTCTTCAATATTGCTGGGCAGATGCTGGAGCAGGGCAATATGCAGTTCTCTGCCTCGCTGAATCGGGGACAGATTTTTCTCTCGGCCAAAAGCTTGGCAATGCCCGGCTTCTACACCCTGCGCATAGAGTCGAAAGCAGGGAGCTGTTCTTTTATTGTTGTACGAAATTGAATGGTGTCCATCCGGTTTATTGATGGCAGTCAGAAATGCATGTATAAGTTTGTGAACGCTCCAAAAACAAGCGCCCCCCGTTATGAAACGACTTTTGCTCCTGTCAGCAGGTGCCTTCATGGCTGCATTTTCGGTGCAGGCACAAAGCCCTATCACGCTCACCAATTCCGGCTATGCCACCACTGGCGCGGATACCCTTAACGTGGTGTCGAATCTGGCGAGTTTCTCCAACCTGGGTACCCCGGCAACGAATGCTTCCTGGGACCTCAGCACTGCGACCGCGGCCGCCAATCTGTACATCAGCAAGGTGGCACCCCCTACTACAGGAAACCCCTTCCCGGCAGCCAGCTATTACGAGCCCTCGCACTACACTTTCGCCGGAGGCGCCATCACCTACAACATTGACCTCTACTTCCAACTCACCGGAAGCGGCATTCTTCAATTGGGCGAAAACGCTCCTACCAATACCCCCATATTCATCGGTGTAGTGACCGGTGGTAGCAACGACAGCCTGGTCTTCAACGCTCAGACCGTCAATTACACACCTGCCTACGAGTACCTGCATTTCCCAGCTACTATGGGCACTTCATGGTCTGAGCCGGCCTCGAAAGCCACCACGCAATTCTCGCTTACTGTGGCGGCATTGTCAATGAACCATGTTCCGGGAGAACGCCGCACTTCTGTGGCAGTGTCGGATTCAGTGATTGGTTGGGGAAAGATGCGCGTGGCGCTTAGTGGCACAAGCTCCAGCGACTGGATTCCTGTGCTTCAGGTACGCCATATGATTTCGAATACTGACTCATTCTATATCGGCGGTACGCCGGCACCCGCGTCTTTGCTTAGCAATTTTGGCCTGTCGCAGGGGCAGGTTACCAGTACTTACGTGACACGATTCTTCCGTGCCGGCTCCATCACGCCGCTCGTGGAAGTAGAGCATGTGGACAACAGCTATTCAGGCACGCCTATTAGCGTTCATATGTTGAAGACGGCTGTGGATCCTGCTTCCGTGAAGACGGTGGGCAACATCAGTGGTGTGCAGGTATTCCCCAATCCGGCGCATGATGCTGTAAACGTCAACGTGGCCGGCAACAAGGCTACGGGCTGGCACTACGCGCTGCTCAACATGATGGGCCAGCAGATTAGTGCCGGTGCTCTGCCGCTCAACGCGGCTGCTCAACAAGCCAGAATTGCGCTGCCCACTGACCTTGCAAAAGGAATGTATGTACTGCGCCTTTCCTGCAATGAAGGCACGTTGACCACAACGCTCCAGATTCAATAGCCGCGTGGCTTTTTCAGGATTTTAGAATCGGCAGGCATTGTGTCTGCCGATTTTTTTATTGAAAGGGGTAGCCGGGAAAGATTCGGACGATGTTTTAATGTGCTTCCAGCCAGTTCATGCCCACGTCGGTTTCGGCCTCCACAGGCACCCCATTGGGCAGCGGTAATGCACCGCACATGCCTTCGTGAATAATTGTTCGTGCGCGTTCCAGCTCTGATTCGGGCACGTCAAAAATCAATTCGTCGTGTACCTGCAGCACCATGCGTGTTGCCATTTTTTCCGCTTCCAACGCTGCCTGCACGCGAATCATCGCCATCTTAATCATGTCTGCCGCAGAGCCTTGAATAGGCATGTTGACGGCGTTGCGTTCCGCAAATCCGCGCAGCGTCTGGTTGGCAGAAACAATGTCGGGCAGCCGGCGTTTGCGCCCCATCATGCTTTGCACATACAGGTGCGTGCGGGCAAACTGAATCTGATCGCCGATGAACTTTTTGATCATCGGATATTGGCGGAAATAGTTGTCAATAATTTCCCGCGCCTCGGCCCGCGGTATGCCCAGGCTTTCGCTCAGCCCAAAAGCGCTTTGGCCATAAATGATGCCGAAATTGACAGCCTTGGCGCGTCGCCTTTGCTCAGAGCTGACTTCACTTTCGGCTACGCCAAATACACCCGCAGCAGTTGCTGTGTGGATGTCTTTCTTTTTGAGAAAAGCATCAATCATCGCATCCTCGCCGGCCAGGGCTGCAATGACGCGCAGCTCAATCTGCGAATAGTCGGCAGAGATGAGCCGCCAGCCGGCACCACGCGCCACAAAAGCCTTTCGTATTTCACGACCGGCCTCCGTGCGGATGGGTATGTTTTGCAGGTTGGGATTTACGGAGGAAAGCCTGCCTGTAACCGCTATCGTCTGGTTGAAGGAAGTATGAATCCGGCCTGTCGTCGGATGAATGAGGGCCGGCAATGCATCCACGTAGGTGCTCTTGAGTTTGGTGAGCTGCCGATACTTCAGAATCTCGTCAATGATGGGATGCTTGTGGCGCAATTTCACCAGCACTTCTTCGCCCGTAGCATATTGTCCCGTTCGTGTCTTTTTACCTGCACTTTCAATTTTCAATACCTCAAAAAGCACATCTCCAAGCTGCTTGGGTGAGCTTAGGTTGAAGTGCTTTCCGGCATGGCCAAACACAGCCTGCTCCGCGCTGGCAATATCCTGTTCCAGTTCTTTGGAATAAGCTTGTAAAAAGGGGACATCCACGCCCACGCCTTCGTGCTCCATGCTTACCAGCACCGGCACTAAAGGGTTTTCTACTTCGTGGAATAAGCGGCTTGCACCCACCTCTTCCACCAGCGGCTGAAAGGCCTGTTGCAGTTGCCAGGTGACGTCGGCATCTTCCGCGGCGTATTCCTTCACCTGCTCCACCGGCACCTCGCGCATCGTAATCTGGCTCTTCCCTTTTTTACCAATCAATGTCTCGATGGACACGGGCTCGTAATGGAGGTATTTCAAAGCCAGGGCGTCCATGTTGCGCTTGCCATCCGGCTCGAAGAGGAAATGCGCCAGCATTGTGTCCCACAGCCGCCCTTTGGGGCTAAAGCCATACCATTTCAACACCAGAAAATCGTACTTCAGGTTCTGACCGACCCAGGTAAGATCCTCGCGGTCAAACAGAGCGCGGAAACACTCTAAAATTTCAAGCGCCGCACTGCGCCCTTCGGGAATGGCTACGTAATGTGCCTTGCCTTTTTCCCAGCAAAACGACATGCCCACCAGCTCGGCCAGGTTGGCGTCAATATGATTGGTTTCGGTGTCAAACGCAAAAGCGGAAAGTGGTGCCAGCGCCTCGGCCAGCTCGCGGATTTCATCGAGGGTTTGATACAGCCGGTAGTCGTGCGGCGTGGTTGTGATGTCGGTCGTTGGAATCGGTGTGCTATCGTCCGCAGGAAACAGTTCTTCCTGCTTTGTACTCGCAGTTTTCCCTTCGTTGGTTGCAGGCTCAAAAAGCTCCAGTGCTACGGCCGGTGCCGGCGGCTTGGGGAGTACGCTTTCTCCAAAAACCCGCCTTCCAAGCGCCTTAAATTCCAGCTCGTCAAACACGGATTCGAGGGCGGCACGATCCACATCTTTCACTCGAAAATCTTCTTCGTGAAACTGTACCGGCACATCGGTGATGATGGTGGCGAGTTGCTTGCTGAGCACGGCCATGTCTTTACCGGCGCGCACCTTTTCGCCCAAGGCCCCTTTGATGGTGTCTGCGCCGGCCAGCACGCCTTCCAGCGTGTCGAATTCGGCTAAGAGTTTGGCAGCCGTCTTTTCGCCCACCCCCGCAATGCCCGGGATATTATCCACGGCGTCGCCCATCAGCCCGAGGATGTCAATCACCTGATCCACGCGTTGGATATTCCATTTGGCGCAGACCTCGGCAGGCCCCAGGATTTCCGCCGGCCCGCCCTTGTAGCCGGGTTTGTAGATGCGCACTTTTTCACTCACCAACTGGCCATAGTCTTTGTCCGGTGTCACCATAAACACGTCATAGCCCAGGCTGCCGGCTTCCCCCGCCAGGGTGCCAATCACGTCGTCGGCCTCGTAGCCGGGATAGGAAATGCAGGGCAGCGAAAATCCTTCGACGATGCGCTGAATATCAGGCAAGGCGCTGCGGATGTCTTCGGGTAAGGCCTGTCGGTTGGCTTTGTATTCTGCATACTGAGCCGTGCGATGTACGTCGGTGTCGCTCTTGCCGCCTTCAAACACTACTGCGAGATGCGAGGGTTTTTCCTTAGCGAGTAAATCCAGCAGGGTGGTGGTGAAGCCAAATTGTGCGCTGGTGTTGCGGCCTTTTGAAGTAATGCGTGGCGCCTTTTGGAAGGCGAAATAGGCACGGTAGATAAGTGCCATCGCATCCAGCAGAAAGAGTTTTTTCGATTCAGACATAAAAAGACGGGTTGCCCGGGCGGGCCTTAGCGGGCGAATTTCGGATGTAAGACGGCGTGGTCGGGAAAGGCTTCAGCCATTGCGGAATCAGCCATACAGCTCCACATGCACCTGCTTCTTATCGTAGCCCATGGCCAAAATGCGGGCCTTGGCTTCATCCACCATTTCCTTCCAGCCACAGAGCATGAAATGCGCCGGCTGGTGTTGAGCACAGATGGATTCGTAGAGCGAATGCACATAACCGGTAGCGCCCTGCCATTGCTCACGGCTTAGTGTGGGGTGGTAGTGAAAGTTGGGCAGGCGGTCGTCAAGGGTTTCCATCTCCTGCCGGTAGAGCAAATCTTGTTGTGTGCGGCAGCCAAAGACGAGGTGCAGGTTGGCAGGTCGGGCTACGGCAGGATGCGCAGCCATGTGTAAGGCCATGCTACGAAACGGAGCGATGCCGGTGCCGGTGCAAATGAGCATCAGGTCGTCGGTGGCGGTGAGGCTTTCTGGCACGGTGAAGACGCCCTGCGGCCCGCGCAAAGTCAGACTGCTGCCTTCTTTTACTTCATGAAAAAGGTAGTGGGTACCGGCCCCGCCTTCCAGCAATACGATGACCAACTCAATCATATTGGAACCATCGGGCGCAGAGGCAATGCTGTAGGAGCGCCAGCGGCGATTGCGTTGCGGATGAATTGGCAAATCCAGGGTTACAAACTGCCCGGGCTTGAAGTCGAACTGCTGCGTTTCAGGCAGCTCTATGAAGAAGCGGCGGGTCAGCGCATTCACCGATTCGATGCGGCGGATTATGCCGGCTTGCCATTGTGGAAGCATGGTGCGATTACTTTTGAAAGGTAAGCCATTCGACAGAGGCCTTCCGGAACGAGCCGTTGATACAGGCTTGCAGAAGCTCCGCCGAGGCTATTTTTTTTGCAAGAAAAACCACACCCGTTGTCT
>JAMIQN010000270.1:0-14954 GCA_035914595.1 Chitinophagaceae bacterium
TACGATACAAACCAAGAATAGGGTGCCTACATCAATTTCTCACTTCGTTATTGCTGGTCAACGCTTTTACCTGACGGACGACCTGAATAATGAAATAATTTATCTGGATATGGATTCCGATGAGAAATTATATCGCTCAGTGAGGACGGAGGCCTTTACAAAGAGCTCGTATAAATTGGTTTATGGGGATGCATCAGATGCTGCATTGGCGCGCAACGAAGGGGTCTTGAAACGGGAGCAGGCTGGCCCAATCTACAAGATTGCAGGGGTTTCCAACAGCGGCGACACTGTTTTCATCGCGTTCAAGTACCAGTTTATTCATGGGCCACTGTTGCGGCATTTTGACGTTGTTTTCGGTATTTGCGGGAACCGGATAGTCCAACATTTTCTCATTGTGAATCCAAATTCGGATTATGCGGAAAAGGCAATTGATGAGATGGCGAGACGCGAGCATCTTACTGATTCAACGCCTCTTACGCCCTCACGTTTTCGAGTTGTTGGCAAGCCATTAGATAGCCAAATGAAACATCATACCGAAATGACGCCGCTGAATTATGCGCCCTCTACCTACGATATTTTCAAATTAAGCGACAGCGAATACGCCCTCCCTGCTCGAATGAATAGCAAATCCTATCAGTTCATTGGCTTGTATCAAGTAAAGGGGGAGATGCTTGTTCCGGAAGGTAAAATGCTCCGGATTGAGAAAGGAAGCATTTACCAGAAGTCTGAAAACTATAGTCATTTTCAAAATTTGTGTGGAAATTTTCCCTTTTTGATGCATCGAATTTCAAATGTCCTTTATGATATTAGAAATGACACTTCCTACATTTTGCCTTTATCCTTAGGAAGTTATGACATAGGCCCCGCGGCAATGGCCAAACTTGAGCCGAAGATAGAACTGTATATCTATGATGTAATGGTTGACAAGAATGTGGTCAATGTACTTTATGAGAATGGAATGCAGCTATGCCGCCTTTGCTACGATTTGACGAATCAACGTATCCTTATTGATGGCCCACTCCTGAAGCGTTCGGGAGCCCCAATCCTCGTACGTGATCCAGGATTTCATATCAAGTTCAAGGATTCGCATTCATTTTTTATCGCAGATGAGGTCGACCAGAAGTTGACACGGATATTCCTGAATTGAAAATGGCTTCTTTTCGAGGTTATCTAAACTCAAAGAATTTCAGAGTCTTTTCCTATGCTAATGAGTTCATTGTATTGTTAATGCATAGCGAAGCCCTCTTTGTAAATAAAGAATTGGAGGAACGGAGTTCGCCCTCTCACGTGGGGAGTAATAATGATCGGAACCACTATTGCTACCAACCTCAGAACTCCTCCGGAGTTGTCCCAACAATTGTATTCCGGAAACCGACCCCGGCGGGGGCAAAGGTTTGTAGCAAGCGAGCTAAGCTCTGTTATGAATGGGCTCCGGAGGAATACTACAATCACCTTAATGCAATCGACGGTAACGCGATGAAACGATTCGATAGTTCAAAACGGCTCGTATGGAAGTATGCAGCCTTTAGGTAAAGCAAATGCCTCTAATTGTTCCGTATAGCAACAAAAAAGCCCCACAATTGCGAGGCTTTTGGAGTGGAAGCACACGGGTTCGAACCGCGGACCCTCTGCTTGTAAGGCAGATGCTCTAAACCAGCTGAGCTATGCTTCCTTTCCCGTTTTGGGACGGCAAAGATAATCGCCGGCATCTTCCTTCCATCGTCTGACTTCAGAAATATTTTTTCGCTATCTCATGAGCCTGCCTGCTCAGCCATAAAGGCCTCAAAATCTTTCCGCATTTTCTTCAAAGATGCCTTGTGCAGATACATCATGTGGCCGGCTTCGTAGTAGGTAGTGTGGATATGGCTGCGCAAGGCGGGCGGCAAAAACATGTGATGCACCACATAGTCGGTCGTGAACCAGGGAGTAGCCAGGTCGTAGTAACCGCTGCAAATCCACACACGCAGGTAGGGGTTTTTCACCATCGCTTCGCGCAGTCGGTCGGCCACATTGAGGTAACTGTTGTCTGAAAAATGCCAGGGCCAAACCCGCCCCGTAAGGATGTCATAATTCAGATCGCTGTTGAAGTGAAGCGTGCGCCGTACATAGTCGTTGAAAACGCCGGTATAAGCACCCCGTACGGTTCTGTCATAGCTGGGGTCGTAGTCGTAACTCTCACCCGCGCGGTCATAGTCCAGACCTATGATGCGGCTGTCGTAACGGCCTATTGTCTTGCCACTGTCGCGCAACAATTCTTTGTTGAAACGGCCTACTGTCAGCCGCAGGTTGCAATCCCGGAGGTATTCATCTGAAAGGCCGGTCAGTTCATGCAGCCGGTTCACAACCCGGGTTTCCGTTGCCGCATCCAGCGCATCGCCCTTCATCAGGGCATCTAAATAATCGCCGGTTGCGTACTGGGCGGCTGCTTTGGTAATCGCCCCCACCGACTTGAATTGCGGAGCCGCCTTACCATGATAAAACGCTGCCGCCGCATAGCTGGGAAGCTGTAAAGCATAAGGCAGGTCGTTGTCGCGGCCACTATTGTGCGCACTAAAGGACAGCACCGCAGAAATCAATATGACGCCATTCAGGTAGATGCCGTAGGTGTCTTGCAGGTAGCTGCTCAGGCCCGCAGCCCGCGTGGTACCATAGCTTTCACCCACCAGATATTTGGGCGAGGCCCACCGGTTGTAGCGCGTGAGGTACATCCGGATGAAGTCACCAACAAAACGGATGTCATTGTTGTAGCCGGTGTAGTTGGATGCGGGTGTCTTGCCCACCGGACGGGTATAGCCGGTCAGCATCGGGTCTATGAAGACGAGGTCCACCTTATCCAGCCATGAATATTCATTCGGCACCGAGCGATAAGGCGGCGGCAGACTTTCGCCCTTGTCGGTCATCAGCACCCTTACCGGGCCCAGTGCCCCCATATGCAGCCATACCGATGAAGAACCCGGCCCTCCATTGAATGCAAACATGACAGGGCGCTTACCCGGCTCTGTCGTCCCATCTTTTGTGTAGGCCACAAAAAACACTTTTGCCTGCATGGAATCATGCTCGTCCTTCATCGGCATATAGCCTGCTGTAGCGGTGTAGGGCATAGGCCCTTCAGCCGTATTCAGCGTGTGTTTTGTGATGGCAAGCGGGCCGGCATTCCATTCTTTATCACCTTTTTTTTGCTGCGCAAAAGCAGCGCCTGTCAGGCAAATCAAGGCACAGGCCAGAAGCGTTTTCTTCATCATATCATCAATAGAAAGTCGAAATCAGGGAGGCGGGTGACTGGAAAATTTCGAGTAGGAAATCAGAGGTTCTCAGGCCTCTATTCAATCGTGATCAGCTCAATCTGAAACATCAGATTCGCATTAGGCGGCACACTGCCATGCCCTGTGGAGCCATAGGCCAGCGATGGCGGCAGGTACAAGGTGATAAATCCCCCTTCGCCCACAAGAGGCAGGCCTTCCTGCCAGCCTGCCACAAGTGAACTGAGCAAAAAGCTCTGATTGCTGGCCGCCTCCAACTGTGTTCCATTCATCAGGCGTAGTGTATAGCTCACCTTGATGCTGGAGCAGACTTTAGGCTTGCGGGTGCTGTCGCCATTGCGCGTGATGGTGTAAAAGAACCCACGGCTGTCGGCGGTGGCATTGATGCCGCGGGAACTCAGGTCCGATTGCAGCAGAGCCACTTCATCAGAAGGCGCGGTGGTCAGAACGGTAGCGCAGCGGTCGGTATCACTCTTGGTGCAGCCGGTAAGGATGGTTGCTGCGATGAGCATCGTGGATGCAATGGATATAAGGCCTTTCATTGGCTGCAATCTAAGTTGCACCCTGCACTCGTGGCCTATTTTCGCGGCGCACAAAATTTTTGAAATGGAGCCAAACCTGCAGGCTTTGATTGAAGAAGCTTATTCCAATCGGGAGCTTTTGAAAGATGCGAAATATGCGCAGGCCGTCCATGATGTGATGGCAGCTCTGGATGCCGGGCACCTGCGCGTAGCCGAACCTGTTGCTGATCGCTGGGTAGTTCATGAGTGGCTGAAACAGGCCATCCTGCTCTATTTCGCCATCCAGCCCATGCAGACCTGGGATCTCGCTCCCTTTGAATTTTATGACAAGATGCTGCTCAAGAAAAACTATGCAGCGATGGGCGTAAGGGCTGTTCCTCATGCGGTGGCGCGCTACGGGTCCTACCTCGGAAAAAATGTGGTGCTGATGCCTTCTTACGTCAATATCGGTGCCTATGTGGATGAAGGCACGATGGTGGATACCTGGGCTACCGTGGGCTCCTGCGCACAGATTGGAAAGGGCGTTCATCTCTCGGGCGGAGTAGGCATTGGAGGTGTGCTGGAGCCTCTGCAGGCGGCGCCCGTGATTGTGGAGGACGGCTGTTTCATCGGCTCTCGTTGCATTGTGGTGGAAGGTGTGCATGTAGGTCGCGAAGCCGTGCTGGGGGCCAATGTCGTCCTGACGAAAAGCACGCGCATCATTGATGTGAGTGGGGCCGAACCGCAAACCTTCACAGGCTATGTACCCCCGCGCAGCGTGGTGATTCCGGGCAGCTACACCAAAGAATTTCCTGCAGGCAGCTATGGGGTAGGCTGTGCCCTGATTATCGGCCAACGCAAAGCCTCCACCGACCTGAAGACAAGTCTGAATGATGCCCTGCGTGATTTCAATGTCGCTGTTTAATTAAGCGTTCAGGCCGCACTCTAAAAAGAAATGGTGAAGAAGTAAGCGATGACGACTCTCGAATTTTTGAAGCAACCGTTCTGGCAGGCCTCGGTAGGCGAGTATCTCGGCTTTGTGCTGGTTGTGCTGGTCACCTTCCTGCTGAAGCGCCCCGTTTCGCAATTGCTGGCCCGTCTTTCCGCCGCACTGGCCGGTCGTTTTTCAGGCGGGAAGCATCACAGCCTGTTTCGCTCTTTAATCCGCAAGCCGCTGGAAGGCCTTTTTGCAGTCATTGTCTGCTTCTACGCTTTCAATTTTATTGAAGCGCCACTGAACCATATCCGGCTTATTCGCTGGCATAGCAAGCATGGCGAAAATGAAGTCTATGCCTCCTTTCTTTTAGATAAGCTCTTCATCTTTTTTTTCATCTTCTTCCTGACGCTGCTCCTTTCCCGCATCATTGAGTTTATATATCGGGTGCAGGCGCAGCGGGCCCAGTTGGCGGCCCAACGCGCGCGGACTCAGGTGCTGCCGCTGCTGCGCGACGTGCTTAAGATTATTCTCTGGACCGTCGGTTTTTTCTGGATGTTGGGCAGCGTCTTTGGTGTGAATATTCCGGCCCTCATTACAGGTTTGGGAATAGGTGGCGTTGCTTTGGCGCTGGCGGCAAAGGAGAGTATTGAGAATTTCTTTGCGGCCTTCACCATTCTTGCGGATAAGCCCTTTGCGCTGGATGATAGCATCAAGCTCGGTGCTTTGGAAGGAAGGGTAGAGCGCATCGGATTTCGAAGTACCCGTCTGCGCACAGTGGATGGCACCGTGCTCGTCATTCCGAATAAGAAGCTGGTGGACGATAATGTGGAAAATCTCTCGGCGCGCGAACGCCTGTTGGTGCGGCTCAGCGTCCCGGTGAAATACACGATACCTCCCTTTTCTATTGGTGAATTGCTGCATCGTATCCGCCAGTCGCTGGATGAACTTCCGGAGGTGGATTCCGGCGTGAACGTGGTGATTGATTCCTATACCGAGAATGCCTTCGTGTTGATGGTTACCTATTCGCTGCCGCCGGTGCTAACCCCCGTAGCTATTGGTCAGGTGAAGGCGCGGGTTGCGGAGCGCGTCTATGCGCAGATTACGGCAACGCCTCAGGCACAGTAGGAAATTTTGTTCGAAATCAGAAGGTTTCCAGAAGCGGACACGGCCCCTTTCCCTCTGGTTTTGTGCTGCCGCCTTCGGCGAATGATGAGAATCATTTTTCTTCTTTTTCTGTGTCAGCACGCAGAGAAAAGCACGCAAATACTTTCGTGGCTTTCTGAAAAGCTCTGTGACCATGCCCCTTCCGTTGCCGGATCGCCAGGACCTACGCCAGCTTATCGCCCGGCTTGATGCGATCTATGGCCAACTTATCATACAGCGCGACCGTGTGAGTAGTCTGCTGCCCGACGTGCAGTATGCAGATCGCAACGGAAAGCTTCGCATTTACACCAGCCTTTGCGGCAACCTCACCAGCCAGCTTGAGCAATACATGAGGCTGCGCCGTCTCGTCATCCTTCCCTACCTCGAAGAGTTGCGTACAAAAGAAGAAGAAGGTCACGACTGCCGTTCCTGCGAAGGCCGCTGCGACATGCAGCACGCACAACATCTCGCAGAAATCCGTGACGCGCATATTAGCCTGCGCGAATTGCTGGAACATCTGCATCCCTTCAGTTTGACCCTGCCGGTGAGCGCTCTTTCCGGCACCGACCTGCTGCGCGAATTCAGAGCTTCGGTATTGAAGTTGGAAGAGAATTTGGCCGAGGTCCTTTTCATCGAAGAATCAGCGATGGTACCCCTCATCATCGAACTCCAACGTAAGATCGGCGCCCATGAGTGACGCGCTGCGAAAAAACCCAGGAAGTAGTCGGGCCGGCAGCGCTTCGAGCGATGTGCTCTGCTATCACTGCGGCACTCCCTGCCTGACCAAGGGAATTTTCGTGGATGAAAAACAGTTCTGTTGTGATGGCTGCCGCCTGGTGTTTGAAATTCTGGACAGCAAAGGCCTTTGCAACTATTACGAGCTTGCCGCACATCCCGGCCTCAGCCAGATCAAGGGCCTCCGAAAGGACAAATTCGCCTACCTCGACACCCCTTCCATTGCTGAAAAGATTTGCACGATTAAGGCCGGTGAGCATAGTGTGGTGACGCTATATCTGCCAGGAGTTCATTGTGCCTCCTGCCTCTGGCTGCTTGAGCATTTGTCGCGCATACATCCGGCCATTACCCAAAGCCGGCTTGCATTCAGCACTAAGGAAATCACCATTCATTTTCGTCACGAGGAACTGAGCCTGCGGCAGGTGGCGGAACTGCTCAGCACCATTGGCTACGAGCCCTACATCAGTCTGGACGATGCCGACAAGAGGCGCGCCGGCAGAAGCCATTTCGACCGGAAGCGGATCTACAAATTGGGTGTGGCCGGCTTTTGCTTTGGCAATATCATGATGCTTGCCTTCCCGGAATATCTGGGTGGTGAAGGTCTGAGCCCGCGCTTTGCACTCTTGTTTCGAATGCTGAGCCTGGCCTTGGCATTGCCTGTCTTTTTCTACTGTGCTTCCGAGTTTTTTCAGAATGCCTGGAAAAGCCTTCGTCTGTTTTTGACGCGCCGGGGCCGCTCCTCCGGTCCGTTGCATATTGACGCGCCGATTGCGTTGGCCATCCTCATTACTTTTTTGCGCAGCCTGTATGAAATCCTCAGTGGTACGGGTAACGGCTATCTGGACAGCATGAGCGGCATCGTCTTCTTCATGCTGGTGGGGCGGGCGGTGCAGGAACGTACTTATCGCTCCATCTCCTTTCATCGCGATTACAAGTCGTATTTCCCGATTGCCGTTCGGGTGGTGACACCGGCAGGGGCCGAAAGCCGCAGCCTGCACGACCTGAAGCCGGGCGACATCGTGGAGTTGCAAGATGAAGAAATTATTCCCGCCGACGGAGCTGTGGTGGAGGGTGATGCCCGGATTGATTACAGCTTTGTTACAGGAGAAAGTGAGGCGGTGCGTGTCATTCCGGGTGAAAAAGCTTACGCCGGCGGTAAGCAGGTGGGCACGCAGATGCTCATGGTGGTGGAGAAGCCTGTCGCAGGAAGCTATCTGAGTTCACTCTGGAGCCATGCTGCATTTCAGAAAGACAAACAGGCTGAAGCCGAACAGCAAAGCAGTGTTCATCGCCTCAGTGTCTGGTTCACGATTGTCCTCTTTTCGCTGGCAGCCACAACGGCGCTTTGGTGGGCCCTGCACGATCCTTCCCGGATTCTGCCGGCTGTGTCGGCTATGCTGATTATTGCCTGTCCCTGCGCGCTGCTGCTCTGCGCCACTTTCACGAATGGCGCACTGATGCGGCTGTTTTCGGTGCATGGCCTCTACCTCCGCGATGCGTCTGTGATAGAAAACCTGAGTCGGATCAGCCATTTGGTTTTTGACAAAACAGGAACGCTCACGTATGGAAACCGCCTGCGTCGTTCGGGTTGGAGCCCTGAAATGCAACCTGAGGAAAAGATGCTGGCTTATGCGGTGGCGGTTCGCAGCAATCATCCTAGGAGTCGTGCATTGGTGGAATGGTTGGGGCCTCAGGAGCGATGCAACCTCATCAGTTGGGAGCAACAGGCGGGGCTTGGTGCGCGCGCCATCGTGCGTGGCCATCGGGTGTTGGTGGGCAATGCACTATTCACGGGCAGCCCGCGCGAAGCTGATCTGGTGGTGCGCATAGACGGCAGCTTCTTCTACTTCGATGCTGTGCCGCGCTTGCGTTTGGGCGTCCGCAGCATGATGCGTCGTTTGTCCACACGCTTCGACCTTTCGCTGATTTCCGGCGACAATCCGCGCCAATTGCAGGCCATGCGTCGCCTTTTTGACGGGCAGCATATTCATTTTAATCAACAGCCGAACGACAAACTGCAATATGTCCAGAGCCTGCAAAACGGAGGCACTCATGTGCTGATGTTGGGGGACGGTCTGAATGATGCCGGCGCCCTTCAGCAAAGCGATGTCGGTATTACGCTGGCTGAGGACGTAAACAATTTCACGCCTTCCTGTGATGCTATTCTGGATGCAGGAAAGCTGCATCAACTGCCCGGTCTGCTGGCCCTCGCAAGGTGGCGCCGGCACACGGTGCGCATTGCCTTTTTGATTTCTATTCTCTACAATATCGTGGGCTTGTATTTCGCGGTGCAGGGCACCCTAAGCCCTCTGATTGCAGCGATTCTGATGCCGGCCAGTACGCTCAGCATTGTCTTGGTGAGTGTGGGCCTGAGCAACCTTGCAGCTTTTTTTCTCCTAAAGAAATCGGGTAAGAAGGCCTGACTCTACCATCGTTTTTCAGGGCCTTCCGGCCTGAATTGTGTCATTGTTTTTTCAAGAAAAGGATGACTGACGGAGATCATTTTTCGGGGCGGCATCCATCATATACGAGGCTATAGGCCGCGGATAGTTTTACAGCCATAGAACATTGCCCCGAATGAGTGCATTATTCCTGTTGGTGATAGCCTCGGTAGCCGTTGCAGGCTGCTTTTTGGGCGCCTTCCTCTGGTCGGTGAGAAATGGGCAATATGACGATAAGCAAGGCTCGGCCATGCGTATGCTCCACGATGACTAACCATATAGCCACCGCGTTCACCCATATACATCCTTACCGTCTTCAAGCACGCTAATCGCAGTACACGCAGTTTCTCCGCAGGGCTATCAATGTCCTTGCGCGTAGCCTCTGAATAGTGGCTGGCGAATTCTCTGTCCTGATTCCAAAAAGATTCAACCCACATATGCCCGAGAACCACGACTCCAATCAGCCCATTCGAAGCACGGCCTCACCTCACCTGCATAGCAGCGTAGGCCCGATGGACCATTTCGAGTATGACAACAAAATCGTCAAGCTCTTTACCTATGCCGCCATCTTTTGGGGCGTCATCGGTATGCTGGCAGGATTGCTGGCAGCCTTACAGCTCAGCTTTCCGCAGTTATCCTTCAGCCAGCCGGCTACCACCTTCGGAAGAGTTCGGCCGGTGCATACCAATGCCGTGATTTTCGCCTTTGTCGGCAACGGCATTTTCATGGGCGTCTATTACTCGCTGCAGCGGCTCTGCAAAGCGCGTATGTATTCTGACCTGCTTAGCAAAATCCATTTCTGGGGCTGGCAGGCCATCATCGTGTTGGGCGCGGCAGGCCTGCTGGCAGGCTACACCAGCGGTAAGGAATATGCGGAGCTGGAATGGCCACTGGATATACTTATCACAATCGTCTGGGTCATTTTCGGATGGAACATGTTCGGCACCATCCTGCGCCGCCGTGAGAAACACCTTTATGTGGCCATCTGGTTTTACATCGCCACGTTCGTAACGGTAGCCATGCTGCATATCGTCAACAGCCTGGAGCTGCCCATCAGCCTGACGAAGAGCTATAGCCTATATGCGGGTGTGCAGGACGCGCTGGTGCAATGGTGGTACGGTCATAATGCCGTGGCCTTCTTCCTCACAACGCCCTATCTGGGCCTGATGTACTACTTCCTGCCCAAGGCAGCGAATCGCCCGGTCTATTCGTATCGTCTTTCGATTATTCACTTCTGGGCGCTCATCTTTCTGTACATCTGGGCGGGGCCGCACCATCTTCTCTACAATGCCCTTCCTGACTGGGCGCAAAGCCTCGGAACCGTTTTCTCCATCATGCTGTTGGCACCTAGTTGGGGTGGAATGATCAATGGTTTGCTGACGCTGCGGGGTGCCTGGGATAAGGTGCGCGAAGACCCCGTGCTGAAGTTTATGGTGGTGGCCATTACGGCCTATGGCATGGCCACTTTCGAAGGGCCGATGCTGTCGCTGAAGAGTGTGAATGCCATATCGCACTTCACCGACTGGACCATTGCGCACGTACACGTAGGTGCTTTGGGCTGGAATGGCTTCCTCACGTTCGGCATTGTGTACTGGCTCATTCCGAGAATTTTCAAAACAGAACTCTATTCGAAGAAGCTTGCGAATACACACTTCTGGATTGGTACGCTCGGCATCGTGTTCTACGTCGTGCCGATGTATTGGGCCGGCTTTATGCATGCCTCACAAATGAAGGAGTTCACGGCAGAAGGTCAGCTCAAGTATCAGTTTTTGGAGACCGTGCAATACATGCGTCCCTTCTACCTGCTGCGTTCTGTTGGTGGTTCGCTCTTCCTGATTGGTGCGCTGATCATGTGCTACAATGTGATCAAGACAATCCGAAAAGGGAAGGCATTGGATAATGAGCCGGCCCAGGCGTTGCCTTTGGCAAGGCAGGAATCCAATCATGCTGGTGTGAAAGATCATTGGCACCGCTGGATTGAGAAGCGCCCGGTCCAGATGATGTTCTGGTCGCTGGTGGTCGTTATCATCGGTGGTGCTGTGGAGTTCATTCCCACCTTCATGGTGAAGAGCAATGTACCCACCATCGCCAGCGTGAAACCCTACACACCGCTGGAACTGGAAGGCCGTGACATCTATGTACGCGAAGGCTGCTACACCTGCCATAGCCAGATGGTGCGCCCCTTCCGCGATGAAGTAGCCCGTTATGGCGAATACAGCAAGGCCGGCGAAAGCGTCTATGACCATCCCTTCCAGTGGGGCAGTAAACGAACCGGCCCGGACTTGGCGCGGGTTGGTGGCAAGTACCCTGATAGTTGGCACTTCAATCACATGTACGAACCGGTCAGCATGAGTCCCGGCTCGGTGATGCCTCCTTATCCCTGGCTGATGCGCCACACGATTGACATCAGCAAAACGCCGGCAAAAATCCGGGCAATGCAAAAGCTGGGTGTGCCTTATCCCGAAGGCTACGACAAGAAGGCCGTGGCCGATATGCAACGGCAGGCAGCGCGTATTCAGGCGAGCTTGGCTAAGGATAAGATTCAGGTGAAAAGCGACAAAGAAATCATCGCGCTGATTGCCTATCTGCAACGCCTCGGTAAAGACATCAAGTTGGAGGCTAAGTAGTATTCATCGCCAACAGGCTTTAATCATCCTCTCATCGTCAGCAAGCCATGAAGCTTCGCAACTACCTGGAAACAATCTCAGGCGTTGGCGTTTTTCCCGTCATCACGCTCAGCATCTTCTTTCTCTTCTTCACACTGCTGGCCATTTGGGCCGTATGTGCGCGTAAAGAGCATCTCAGCAAGATGAACCGGCTTCCACTACTCGACGAGCCAGAACTAAATCATAGCAATCATTCCAAGGAATAATTCGCATCCTTCATGAAATCCACGATACTGAAAGCAGGCATCAGCACGCTGTTACTCGCGCCCACAGCCGCCTTCGCCGCAACGGATGGCAGCACATCTTCCGGCTTCAACCCCATGCTCTGGGGTCTGTTGAGCATCATCATCGTATTGGCAATAGTCATCATCATGCTGGCCTCGGTGTATCTGCAACTGGCCTTTGCCTATCGTGAGAAATGGCGGAAAGAACGCAGCTCCGGAACCATAGTCAAAACCGTGCTGCTCTTGCTGCTCGCGGGCATTGAAACGATTCAGGCCCGGGCACAGGAAGTCGTTGCAGACACGGCGGCTGTAGCAACACCGCAGGCATCTCCATTTATTAATGGCATTGCCCGAACCGACTTCTATGCACTTGTAGGTATGATTGCTTTCGAGCTGCTCATCGTGGGTGTGCTGGTAGGTATCATCTACCGGATGGTGCGCATTCTGCGCAATATTCCTGACACGGCAGGCACGCCGGCAGCAATCCTGTTCAGGCGCATCATTCATAAACTCACCAACACCGTCGCTGTAAAAGATGAGGAACGCATCGTGCTGCAGCACGAGTACGACGGCATCCGTGAGCTGGACAACAGCCTGCCACCCTGGTGGAAATATGGCTTCATCCTCACCATCTTTTTTGCGGTGGGCTATATGTGGTATTACCATGTCCACAATGGCCCCAATCAGATTGATGAATACAATGCTGCCGTGGCAAAAGCCGAAAAAGAGAAGGCTGCGCTGATGGCAAAAGCAGGCCCTTCGGTGGATGAATCCAATGTGACGCTGATAGTGGATAAGGCACAACTGGCGGACGCTGCGGTACTGTTCAAGAACACGTGTGCGGCCTGCCATCGTGCAGATGGAGGTGGTATGGTCGGACCAAACCTGACTGATAAATTCTGGCTGCACGGAGGCTCTCTTCAGGACATTTTCAAGAGCATCAAATACGGATGGCAGGACAAGGGGATGCCCGCCTGGAAAACGAACCTGAGTGCAAACCAGATTGCCCAGTTGGCCAGCTATATCAAGCATCTCAGTGGTACCAATGTGCCCGGAGGGAAAGAACCTCAGGGAGAGCCTTATGATGAAAAAGCGGCAAGCGCCGGTTCAGGTACCAAGCCTGCAGAAACATCTGGCACTCCTGACGCAAAGGGCTAAGGCCGCACTACCCTAAGCCTGCACGACGTAAGCAAAAAAAGAAGATGACGGCACATTCCAGATCCGCAAAGTCGAAGAAGACACAGCAGACACCTGATGCTTTTCGCGACCGGGTAGCCACTATTGACGAGAAGGGTAAACGCATTTGGCTGTTCCCTCAAAAGCCTAAAGGCCGCTACTACAACTGGCGGACGCTGCTGACTGTTCTCTATCTGGCCACACTCTTCGGCCTGCCCTTCGTGAAGGTGAATGGCCATCCGCTCTTCCTCTTTGATATCACCCACCGGAAGTTTATCCTGTTTGGGCAGATTTTCTGGCCGCAGGACTTCTTCATTTTCGCTGTGGGGATGTTGCTGTTTATCGTTTTCATCGCCCTATTTACGGTTGTGTTTGGACGGGTTTTCTGCGGTTGGATGTGCCCCCAGACGATTTTTATGGAGATGATCTTTCGGAAGATTGAGTATTGGATAGAAGGAGACGCTCCGGCGCAAAAGATGCTTGCACGTGCGCCTTGGAATACCGAAAAAATCCTGAAGAAATCCGGCAAGTGGCTTGCCTTCTGGGTGCTCTCGTTTATTATCGCTAATACTTTCCTGGCTTACGTCATTGGCGTGGATACACTCCGGGAAATCATCACCGAGCCGTTGACCGAACACCTCGGAGGCTTCTTAGCCATCCTCGCTTTTACGACCGTTTTCTTTTTCGTCTATCTCCGTTTTCGCGAACAGGTGTGTACGGTGGTTTGCCCCTATGGCCGCCTTCAGGGGGTCTTGCTGGACAAGAACAGCATCCTTGTAGCCTATGACTATTCACGCGGAGAGCCACGCGGCAAATTCAAGAAGAATGAAGAGCGAGAGAATGGCGACTGCATTGACTGCTTTCAGTGCGTCAAAGTGTGCCCAACGGGCATAGATATTCGCCACGGCACGCAAATGGAATGCGTGAATTGCACGGCCTGCATTGATGCCTGCGACCACATGATGGACGCGGTGGGGCTGCCCAGAGGACTCATTCGCTATGCCTCCGAAAACTCCATTCAACACGGCAAACAGAAGTTCTGGACCCGCCGCGTGATTGGCTATGTCGCGGTGATGCTGCTCTTGCTCGGCACGGAGTCTTTTCTGCTTTTCACACGTAGTGATGTGGGTGTAAGTATTCTGCGAACAGGAGGTCAGCTTTATCAGGAACAGCCCAACAATCAACTGAGCAACCTCTATAGCTACAAGCTGCTCAACAAGACCTACGCCGACAAGGACATCAGCTTCAAGCTCGAAAACCTGAAAGGAGAAATACGCCTGATCACGACAAAGCAAATTCACGTTCGCAAGGAAAGTGATGCTTCCGGCGAAATGTTCATCCTGCTGGATAAAAAGGATGTTCGGCAGCGTAAGACCGAATTGGAGATTGGCGTCTGGGAAGGCAACAAGAAGCTACAAACCATTGAAACAAGTTTCCTTGGCCCTTTTGTTGCCGAATAACTGTTCAAAAAATCCTCGTTCACCAAACGCAATTTCTCTGAATCATGGCTATCAATTGGGGCACCCGCATCGTCCTGCTTTACCTCGGGTTCATCGCACTGATCGGCTTCCTGGTCTGGAAGAGCACCCACACCAAAGTGAACCTGGTGACCGAGGATTACTATGCTCAGGAATTGGTTTTTCAAAAGAGATTGGACGCTCAAAATGCCACCGCCGCTCTGGTTCAAAAGCCACAGATTACTACCACTGCAGACACGATAATCATCCGGTTTCCGGAAGCTTTCTCTACGAAAGAAATTGAGGCTTCGTTGCAGTTGTATTATGTGCCGGATGCTGCGCTGGACAAGCATTTTGACAAGTTGCACACAAGCAATGGAACGCTGAGTATCCCGCGTGCCTCGCTACCTGCTTC
>JAMIQN010000271.1:0-10658 GCA_035914595.1 Chitinophagaceae bacterium
AGCTTGCAAGAAGGAGTTGAATGGCGAGGCTCAACAAGACACCGAGGCCGGCCCAAAAGGCATGATGTCGCTCCTTTCCTGAAAAGGCGATTGCGGTCAGCACAGCATTGAAACCAAACAATCCAATCTGGATTTGGTCCATCGGCTGGCCGGCACCAAAGGCAATGAGGGCGCCAATGAACGAAGCAGCAAGTCCGTACACGGCTGCCACAGGGCTGGCCCGGAACACGCCCAATAGAAACAACAGGCCTACCAGCCGGCTGCTTTGGAACATTACCTGCCCAAAACCATTGCTACCCGCCCACAGCAGCGGCAGATCCGTGATGGGAATGAACGGCTGCGTCAAAGCAGATGGCGGCTGTGCACCGGAATGATGCAGCAGATAATACAGCAGCCAGGTGACGACGATAAACGGAAAAGTGTAGCCCGGAATTCGGAGCCGGAGGAAAAGATGTTGAAAGCCTGCAGCGGCCAGGGCTCCAACCACTATCATTCCCCACAGCAGCGGCGTCGGCTCGAAAAAGACGCAGAGAGCAATGCCTACAAGGGCTGGGCTGAAGCCATAAATACCTGCCTCCAGTTCCTTCTTCCCAAAACGGAACATGCCTGCAAGAAGCGTACCCGTTATGCTAGACACAAAAGCTGCAAGCGCATAGACCCAACTGCCCACTAACAATCCAAGGAGAAAGAGCAGGCCTGTCACCCGATGTTCTTGTAGCATCACCTGGCTCAGGCCTTTCAGCACGTGGTCGGCCAGCCTTCCGAGGGCAGCAAACCGACTTTGAACCGGCGATTCGGGGGACATATCCATTGCCTGCGAAAATCTGTAGAAAGCCGGTATGGGCACCCTTCGTTTCTTTTTTAAAAAATCCTCTAAAGCGTTTAACTCATTCCTACTCACCGACCCGAACCGGTGGCTTACCGTCCCGTTGTTGCCGGTTGCGAAAAGAAAGGAAACCCGGCAAAAACCCACCGCTACATTTGCGCCCCTCATGCACCCCCTCAGTTCCAAAAAGGCCCTCACATTCATTTTCGTCACCGTCCTGATAGACATCATCGGTTGGGGTATCATCATTCCAGTGATGCCGCATCTGTTGTCGTCGTTGGGGCATTCTGATTATAGCCAGGCTTCCAAGGTGGGCGGCTGGTTGAGCGCCACCTACGCCATCATGCAGTTTCTCTGTGCGCCTTTGCTGGGTGCTCTTTCCGACCGCTATGGCCGGCGGCCGGTATTGCTCATGTCGGTAGCAGGGTTCTGCCTCGACTACATCTTCCTGGCCAATGCCCCGACCATCGCCTGGCTGTTTGTCGGTCGCTTTTTCGCGGGTGTTACGGGAGCTTCTTTCAGCGTAGCCACTGCATATATCGCCGATGTGACGCCTCCTGAAAAGCGTGCTCAGAACTTCGGGCTTATTGGTGCGGCCTTCGGTTTGGGATTCATCATTGGGCCTGCGCTGGGTGGCCTGGTCGCCGACTGGGGCATCCGGGCACCTTTCTGGCTGGCCGCCGGATTATGTGCCGTGAATTTCATCTATGGCTACTTCTTCATTCCCGAAAGTCTGAAGCCGGAAAACCGCCGTCGCATTGATTGGAAGCGTGCCAATCCCGTAGGCTCACTGATGCAGCTTCGCAAATATCCCGTAGTGAGTGGCCTGGTGGTAAGCCTTACGCTGCTTTACCTCGGCAGCCATGCGGTGCAAAGCAATTGGAGCTTCTACACGGCTTTTCGCTTCGGCTGGACCGAGCAAATGATCGGCATCTCACTGGCTGTAGTAGGCCTGTTGGTAGGCAGCGTGCAGGGTGGATTAATACGGTTTGTGAATCCCTGGCTTGGGCCAAAGCGCTCGGTCTATTTCGGCATTGCTCTTTATAGCCTCGGCATGTTGCTGTTTGCGCTGGCCAGTCACGGCTGGATGATGTTTGTCTTCCTGGTGCCTTACTGCCTGGGAGGTATTGCGGGGCCTGCCTTGCAGGGAATCATTTCCAGCCAGGTGCCTGCGAATGCGCAAGGTGAATTGCAGGGCGCACTGACCAGCCTGATGAGTGCTACCAGCATTTTCGGGCCGCTGATCATGAACAACACATTCTTCTACTTCACGCACACACGTGGTGCACTCTATTTCCCCGGTGCCCCCTTCCTGCTGGGAGCCGCGCTGTTTCTGGCTGCCTTGCTTTTTGCGCTCAGCACGTTGAAAAAGCGCTATCGCGATGAAGACGGGATCCCGGCAGGGCCTGAAATCGTTCCCGTTATTGCTTTGGCGGACGAGGGCCTTTAGGATGGCGTTTGCCCTTTCCACCCTGATGTGGTGGCCGACCATGCCTTCTGTTGCTGCCTCCATTTTTTGAGCTGCCCTCACGGGAATTTTCATTCCATGCAGGAGCGGGGCCCAGATTTTCAGGCAGGGGCATGATCTCTACTTTCTTTTTCAGGAGCCGTTCAATAGAAGCAAAACGGCGCTGGTCATTGGGATTGACGAAGGTGATGGCGGTGCCGCTTTTTTCAGCTCGCGCCGTGCGCCCGATGCGGTGCACATAATCCTCGGGGTCCGGCGGCACGTCGTAGTTCAGCACCAGGTCAATGCCTTCGACGTCAATGCCGCGAGAAAGAACGTCCGTGCCGACCAGCACATTCACGCGTTTGGATTTAAAGGCCTGCATCAGTGCTTCGCGGGCATCCTGCTCCAGGTCTGAGTGAAAGGCCTTGGCTTCAATACCGCGCCGCCGCAGTTCTCCTTCGAGGCGTTTCACCTTGTCTTTAGTGGAGCAAAAAATGATGATGCTTTTGAAATCGCCTTCGTCCAGGATTTTCTTCAGCAAAGGCATTTTCTGTTCGTCGAAAGCAGGTGCTACCAACTGACGAATGCCGGCTGCCGGCTGTGAAATAGCGATGCTGATTTCGGTGGGATTGCGTAGAATCTGCTTGGTAAGCGCCCGAATGTTTGGAGGCATGGTGGCCGAAAAGCAAAGTGTCTGGCGCTCTTTGGGCAGCTCACTGATGATGCGAATGAGGTCGTCATAGAAGCCCATGTCCAGCATACGGTCGGCTTCGTCCAGTACAAGCGTGCTCAAGAAACTAAAGTCCAGGCCGCCCATCTGCATCTGTGCGATGAGCCTGCCAGGCGTGGCAATGATGATGTCGGCCCCCTTCGTCAATGCCAGCTTTTGCTGATTCCAGCTTTGGCCGCTGCCGCCGCCATACACGGCAATGGAAGACACTTCCACGAAGTAGCTCATAGCCTCTATTTGCTGGTCAATCTGCATGGCCAGTTCGCGGGTCGGAACGAGGATGAGGGTGTTGATACCGCCGCTGGGTGTCTGAAGAATTTTATCCAAAAGCGGCAACACAAAGGCTGCTGTTTTGCCGGTGCCGGTTTGTGCGCAGGCGATCAGGTCGTGGCCGGCCAGGATGACGGGAATAGCCTGTTGCTGGATGGGCGTAGGGCTTTTGAAGCCCATGGCGGCGATACCGTCGAGGACTCCATAGTCCAGGTCAAAATCTTCGAAAGTCAATGTTGAAAGGAGCTTTAATTGAAAACGCTCCCGGCGAACGACCGCGCGCGGGAGCGTTTGTTGTGGGCAGAAATAAATCAGTTAGTGAAGGGCGTCAAGCTTCTTCTTCAGCTCATCCGTCTTGGCCTTATTGTTCTTGCGGGCATAAATTTCACGTAGGCCGATCATCGTTTTTTGATAGGTTACTTTCTCGTCCATGTTCATCTTTTGGCCGGACTGAGATTTCGCATCCAGAATGGCATATGCAGCTTCAAACGGCTTCAATGCCTTGTCAAACCAGCCATCCCGATCCTTCAGCAGTGCGTCGTATTTCGCCTGGTCTGCGGCACTCATGCTCAGGGCATTCATCTTACGGTTGCGATCTACAGCCACGCTGTAATAAAGCACTCCCAGATTGTAGTCATAATCGGCATTGGAAGGCTTGGCTGCGACGGCGCGCTTGTAATAATCTTCGGCCTTAGCGAAGAGTGCATCGTAGTTGGCAGGCTGCGGCAAATCCTTACCGGAAGCGTCTTTCGGAAAGGCCATGTTCTGATAGGCATTGCCAAGATTGAAGAGCAGTTCGTCATTATTCGGGTCTGCCTTTACGGCCTCTTCGAGTTTCGCCACGAGCACATCTTCCTTACCTGCTTTGATGTAGTAGTTCAATTCCAGATTGCGGAACACCTGATTGGTGGGGAACTGTGCACGCGCTTTGTTGATTGCTTCCAGGGCGGCTGTTTCGTTGCCCATGCGCTGGCAGAGCTCAATCACGGCCTGATACATGCCGGAGTCATTCTTTGACGGGCCTGCGATTAATTCATTAAAAAGCTTGAGTGCATCTGCATCCCGCTTTGCGTTGAGCGCGCTGTAAGCTGCATTTGACTTGGCGCTGGTGGCAAGGCCCATGAAGCCCTTGTCGTTGGCGAAGCGATTGCCGCCGGCATCAAAAATGGCAGGCACTTTCATGAACTGGTCGTAGGCAGCATTGTAGTCTTTCTTGCCATAATCCTCGACGCCTTTGTTGAAAACAATGAGGGCATTCGAGTAAATAGCATTGTTGATTTCCGTGCCATAGTCCGGCTTAATGGCCAGAGCCTTCATCAGCGAATTGTAGCTCTCCACAGAAGCCTGCGGATCGTTCACTGTGGTGTCGAGTGCCTTTTGCAAATAGGCTACGCCACGCAGGAACCAGGCATCTGCATTGTCCTTCGTGGACTCGTTGGCAACAGCTTCATCAATGGCTGTAATGGCCTTCTTGTAATCGTTGTCGGAGAGGTAGGAGCGCGCATCGCGGATACGGCTCTTTTGGGCAAAAGCAGAAACGCCCACGCTCAAGAGGGCCAGCATTAGAAAGTATTTCTTCATAGAGAAATGGATTGAGTCATTATTAAAATGAATCCGGTGCAGACCAGCATTGTCACGATGGACAGCAGCCTTGAGCAGCCGGTTTGCACAAATTTATTCTTCGGAGGAAGTGGCTTCGTTATTGGATGAGGCATCCGTTGCTGCCGAAGCATCCTCTTCGTCATCAGATTCCTGCTCTGACACGCGGGCAATGGCGGCTATTTCATCCCCTTCATCAATGTTGATGAGCTTCACGCCCTGCGTGGCACGGCCTGCTTCGCGAATGTCGGCCACCCGCATCCGAATGGTGATGCCGCTCTTGCAGGTGATCATCAGGTCGTCTTTTTCATCTACTCCAAGAAGCCCTACCAGCGCACCCGTTTTAGATGTGATGTTGATTGTCTTCACACCCTTGCCGCCGCGGTTGGTTACCCGGTAGGAAAGCTGGTAATGGCCGGTATTGCCTTCAGCGTCTGTAAGTGCAATGATGTTGCCGGCTTCCAGGTCTTCCTGGCTTTCTGAAAGCGGCTCCAGGAACGGCGTGCGCTTACCCAGACCTTTCTCAGACACAACCAGAATCTGACGTTGTGTGTCCGTGCGGGAGATGCAAATCATACCGACCACAGCATCGTCGCTGTGCTCGTCCATGTCAATGCCATACACCCCTATGGCACCGCGTCCTGTGCTGCGCACTTTTTCTTCAGGGAAACAGATGGCGCGACCACTACGAACGGCCATCATGATATAGCTGTTGCCATCAGTGAGGGACACGTCCAGGAGCTGGTCGCCATCCTGAATGGTAATGGCATTGATACCATTGGCGCGCGGGCGCGAGAAGTCTGCCAATGAGGTCTTCTTGATAATACCGCGCTTGGTGCAGAGCACTACATAATGCTGATGGATGTAATCCTGATCTTCCAGATTCGGCACGTCAATGATGGTGCGAATGCTGTCGTCCTGCGGAATTTGAATCAGGTTCTGAATGGCGCGGCCCTTGGTGTTGCGGTCACCTTCCGGAATCTTGTACACTTTCAGCCAGTAGCAGCGGCCCTTTTCCGTAAAAAACAGCAGCGAATGGTGGGTAGATGCAATGAAAAGATGCTCGATGTAATCTTCTTCCCGCGTTTTGCCGCCGATGGCGCCGCGCCCGCCCCTACGCTGAGAACGATACTCGGCCACCGAGGTGCGCTTGATATAGCCCAGCTTGGAAATCGTGATGACTACATCCTCCTCCTTAATCATGTCCAGCATGTCCACCTCGCTATCGCTGTAGTCAATTTCTGAACGGCGCTCATCACCAAAACGCTCCTTCACTTCCAGCAATTCATCCTTAATCAATTTGTAGCGAAGGCCTTCATTGCTGAGCAGTTCTTCGAGGGAAGCAATCAGCTTCATCAGTGCCGCGTGTTCTTCGCGAATCTTATCGCGCTCCATGCCCGTAAGGCGCTGCAGGCGCAGCTCAAGTACTGCTTTCGCCTGTACATCAGACATGCCAAACTGAGTCATCAGCCCTTCCTTAGCAATGTCCGGGGTTGCAGAATTCCGGATCAGAGAAATGACTTCATCCAGATGATCGAGTGCAATCAGATAACCTTCCAGGATGTGCGCGCGTTTTTGGGCTTCACGCAATTCATATTTCGCGCGGCGTACTACCACCTCATGGCGGAAGTTGATGAATTCCGAAATCAGCTCTTTCAGGTTCAGGGTGCGCGGCCTGCCTCCTACGAGGGCTACGTTATTGATGCCATAGCTGGTCTGGAGTTCTGAGTATTTGTAAAGCTGGTTGATGACTACCTGGGCCACTGCATCCCGGCGCAGTTCAACCACCACGCGGGTTCCTTCCTTATTGGATTCGTTGCCAACGTGGGTGATGCCATCAATGATTTTGTTGTTGACCAGCGAACCGATTTTGTCCGCCAGAGCATCCCGGCTGACCTGATAAGGCACCGAGGTGATGACAATGGTCTCCTTGCCACTCTTGCTTGTTTCCACATTCACCTTGCCGCGCACCACTACCCTGCCCCGGCCCGTCAGGTAGGCCTGCTTCACCCCTTCAATACCGTAGATAATGCCTCCTGTCGGGAAGTCAGGCGCCTTCACATAGCGCATCAGTTCTTCCACCGTGATGGCCTTGTTATCTATGTAGGCAATACAGCCATCCACCACTTCGCTCATGTTGTGAGGTAGCATATTGGTGGCCATGCCTACGGCGATACCTGAAGAGCCATTCACCAAAAGCTGAGGAATCCTTGTGGGAAGAACCGTAGGTTCCTCAAGGGTGTCATCGAAATTGAGAGAGAAGTCAACCGTCTCCTTGTCAATGTCGGCGAGCATGCTTTCGCCGAGGCGCTGCAGACGTACTTCCGTGTATCGCATAGCGGCGGGCGCATCGCCGTCTGCCGAGCCGAAATTGCCCTGGCCGTCCACCAGCATGTAGCGCATACTCCATTCCTGGGCCATCCGCGCCATGGCATCATACACAGAGCTGTCGCCGTGCGGGTGGTATTTACCCAGCACCTCACCCACGATACGAGCCGACTTCTTATGTGGTTTGTTGAAGTTGACACCCAACTCGTGCATGGCATACAGCACGCGGCGGTGTACGGGTTTGAGGCCGTCCCGCACATCCGGCAAGGCACGTCCCACAATGACCGACATTGAATAATCAATGTAGGCCGTCTTCATCTGCTCCTCAATATTGACCTGAATAATGCGATTCGGCTCGGCCTCTGAGCCATTGTTTAGCCCGTTAAGGCCTTCCTCATTCAAACTCATTAAATACAGTGTATAAGAGGCGCAAATTTACGTCATCCAAGGCATCTTTCGGGGCTTGAAAACAGCCTGAAATGCGCGTGATTATTGGTTTTTTCACGCAGAATTCACAGCCAAATATTATCGGCTTGCTATGCAACAAATGAATTAGGGGAATTATCCAGCCGCGTTCACAACTGATATTCAATTGCCTAATTTATGAATAAGCGGTAGCGGCAGATATACATTTGTCCGGCACCCAAAAATCCCGCCATAAAAATTATACTGAACCTGCCTGCCTGCCGCGTCCCACTCTCATCCGTTGATTTCAAGAACAATGCACGAAGGGTTAAAGAGATGTTACCGGCAGCAGGGCCAAAAATGAACCTTCATGGCGTTTGCAAAAATTCTCGTCGCCGGCGCCGGCAAAAGCGCAACCTGGCTTATCAAGTTTCTGCTTGACCAATCCAAACGACAACATTGGCACATCACCGTGGCGGATGGCAATGCTGCAACGATTGAAGAAAAAATTGCAGGACACCCCAACGCCACCGCTGCCCCTCTGGATATCAATGATGCAGCAGCCCGTCAGGCTTTGGTGAAGGACGCTGACCTCGTCCTGTCGCTGATGCCGCCGCAGCTCCATATTCTGCTGGCTAAAGACTGCCTTCAGTTTGGTAAAAACCTTATTACCTCTTCCTACATCTCGCCCGAAATGCAGGAACTGGATCAGGCGGTGCGCGAGAAAGGATTGATGTTTATGTGTGAAATGGGTTTGGACCCCGGCATTGACCACATGTCCGCCCACCAAATCATTCATGGCATCCAGCGCGTTGCGGGCACGGTGGCTTCGTTCAAGTCCTATTGCGGCGGACTGATTGCTCCGGAAAGCGATGACAATCCCTGGCATTACAAATTCAGTTGGAACCCAAAGAATATTATTGATGCAGGCAAGGCGGGCGCCCTATTTCTGGAAGATGGAAAGGAACGACAGGTGGGCTATGAAGACATGTTCCGCCCTCGCCCGCTGATTGATGTTCCCGGTGCAGGCCCATTGGCCTGGTACCCCAACCGCGATTCAATTAAATACCTCGATTCTTACGACATGCGCGAGGCACAAACCTTCCTGCGTGCCACCTTCCGTCAGCCCGATTTCTGCCTCGGCTGGGATGCGCTGGTGCACCTCGGCCTCACCGACACCGAACGACCGGTACCTAATAGCGTGAACAAACTGAGTGAGCTCACCGCCTGGTGTGCCGGGCTGCAAGGCAAGTCTGACTTGCGCGGCGCCTTGCTCGACAAACTGAAACTTGACGCTAAGAGTCCGGTGCCGGCTATGCTGGACTGGCTGGGGCTTTTCAATGGGCGGGCTGTGCCTGCAGGTGCAAAGACCCCCGGCGATGCCCTGTTTTCAGTTCTTCAGGATAAATGGGCCATGAAACCGGAGGATAAAGACCTCGTTGTGATGCAGCATGAAGTAGAATACCTGCATCGTGGGCGGCCTCATGTGCTCAAATCTTCAATGGTTATCAAGGGAGAAAATCGGGAGCTGACTGCTATGGCCAAGACCGTTGGGCTGCCTATGGGCATGTTGGCTAAGCTCATATTGAACAAGCGTGTCAAGCCGCCACACGGGGTCCATTTTCCGAGCATGCCGGCAGTGTATAAGCCCGTGCTTGCCGAATTGGCTCCTTACCAAATTGCTTTTGAAGAGGTAGTGCAATAGGCTCCTTCACCGGTGGAGGCGCTGCATTTCCCGTGCATTGTCCCGCGCCTTGATGCTCTCGCGCTTATCGTGCAATTTCTTGCCGCGCCCCAGCCCGATTTCGATTTTGGCGTAGCCGCTATCGTTGATAAACACGGCAAGTGGCACAATCGTGAGTCCCTTCTCCCTCACTTTGGCGGCCCATTTACGCAGCTCCTTTTTAGATAGTAAAAGCTTGCGGTCGCGCAAGGGGTCGTGGCCGACATAGCCACTGTTTTCATAAGGTGCAATGTGCAGGCTTTTCACCCACAGCTCCCCATCCTGAAAAAGGCAATAGCTGTCTGCAAAGCCCACCTTGCCGGCGCGGATGGACTTGATTTCAGAACCTACCAGCACGAGACCTGCCGTCACGCGGTCTTCAATAGCATACTCGAAGCCGGCAGGCTTATTCTTCAGGAACACTTTCTGCGAAGCCATGAGAGCGATAGAAATGGAGCAGCCTGTCTGATTTTAAGCTCAGGCTGCGGCACCCACAAACCAGCGGCATACTTCAGCCAGCCGGTTTTTCAATTCCTTGCGATGAACGATAAAATCAAGGAAGCCATGTTCCAATAAAAATTCGGAACGCTGGAATCCTTCGGGCAGGTCTTTCTTGATGGTTTCTTTAATGACGCGGGGGCCGGCAAAGCCAATGAGGGCCTTAGGCTCGGCGATGGTAATGTCGCCCAGCATGGCAAAGGAGGCCGTCACGCCGCCGGTGGTGGGGTCGGTGCATAAAGAGATATAAGGAAGGCCAGCCTTAGCCAGGCGCGTCAGCTTGGCGGAAGTCTTGGCCATTTGCATGAGTGAAAAAGCACTTTCCATCATGCGGGCGCCCCCACTCTTCGAGATGATCATGAAAGGCTGCCGGTGCTCGATGGCATAGTCCACACCGCGGCTGATTTTTTCTCCCATTACGGAGCCCATAGAGCCGCCTATGAAGTTGAAATTCATGCAGGCAATGACCATGGGCTGCCCCCCTACGAGGCCCGTTCCTACCGTCATGGCATCGCGGAGACCAGTATTGTGTTGCGCGTCTTTGATGCGATTTGCATAGGGCTTCATATCCACAAAATGCAACTCATCTTTTGGGCCTATCTCACCAAATAGCTCAGAGAAATTTCCCTCATCAAACAACAGTGAGAAATATTCTTTCGCGTTGATGCGCGTATGAAAATCGCATTTGGGGCAGACGTAGGCATTGTCCTTCAACTCCTGCTGGGTAACCGTCTCTTTGCACTCAGGACACTTGAACCAAAGCCCGTCCGGCGCCTCTTTCTTTTCACCGGTGGAGGTAGTGATCCCTTGCTTGATTCTGCGAAACCAG
>JAMIQN010000272.1:0-5769 GCA_035914595.1 Chitinophagaceae bacterium
CCATCATCATGAAGGCGCCGGCTTCTGCAATGGCGGTTTCATTGTGGTCCAGTTCCACCTCCACATACTGCATTTCTTCTCCGAAAATCTGATAGTCTATTTCGTGGTTGCTGCGCATGGTAATTGTCGCTTTTATGAGCGGGTGAAAGTAGCTTTCGGAACGCGCGCAGCCTGCTTTTCAGCTTTACGGAATTCGTTAAAAAAGAAGTGGAGTCACGTCCCGTTTCGAACTACTTTGAATCATTTCGGAAGCAACATCTGTTAGCCTACTTTTACGCCTCTCAAAAAAACACTCCTCACCATGCAGGCCCCCGACAATCTCAAATACACCAAAGACCACGAATGGCTGCTCATTGACGGCGACACGGCAACCGTAGGCATTACCGATTTTGCACAGCATGAGCTGGGCGACATCGTCTATGTAGAAATCAGCGCGCTGGACAAAGAGCTGAATGAAGGCGAGGTGTTTGGCACCGTAGAGGCCGTCAAGACGGTGAGCGACCTGTTTTTGCCTGTTGCAGGCACGGTTACAGAAGTGAATCCGGACCTGGAGAGCAACCCTGAGTATGTGAATCAGGACCCTTATGGCAAGGGCTGGATGGTGAAAATGAAATTGAAGAATGCGGCTGACGCGGCGCACCTGATGGATGCCACGGCGTACAGCAGCCATGTCGGTGCCTGATGGGCCAAAGCCTTTTCAGCCCGGCCTCCCCTCATCGGAAGCGCTTCCTGTGGATGGCAATCCTTTGGACGATAGCCATCTTCGTGGCCTGCCTATGGCCGGGCAATGAGCTGCCCAAGTCGGACGTGCCTTTCATGGACAAATGGACCCATTTTGTGCTGTTCGGCGTGTTTGCTTTTCTGTGGCTGGGCGCGTTCCCGTTTGCGAAAGCCCCTACCCTGTTGCTGGTGTTTGCCATCAGCGTGGGCTTGGGCTGGCTGGTGGAATGCCTGCAGGGATGGCTGCCGCAACTGGGCCGTATGAAAGATGTGGCCGATGCCATTGCCAATGGTATCGGTGCTGCGCTGGGCACCTTGATTTTTTGGATCGGCGCTCGGCTGGGTAAGAAACATTCCTCTTCCGGCGTCTCATAACCAACTCCTCCCAAGATTGCTTTCAACTGATTGAAGCACTGAAATTCGCCCTACGGAAAAACTGCTTAATCCAACGCTATTTTTTTACTTTGCCCCCGATGCGTCCATTTTTCATTTTGACTGTTGCAGCCTGCATGCTGCTTGCATTTGCCCTGACACCTTCCTGCAAGAAACGCGATGAAGGATTCGACCAGGCGCTGGTCATTCGCAGCGACGACCTCACCCCCAGCGGCTGCGGCTATCTGCTTCGCCTCACCAATGGCCAACTCGTGAAACCCGACTACGTGCCATCTGCATTTCAATACGACAGCCTGCCGGTACTGGTGAAATATTCCTTCACGGGGAAAGAAAGTAACTGCATGCCGCTGAACCCGCTGAAGATGGTGAACATTGAAGACATCCGCCGCGAATAATCGCGCTCCTTTTGAAGACACTACATCTTCTCCCCGAACGAAAATTTTGGTGAACAATGAGTCGGCTTCAACGCCGGCTCTTTTGTTTGGTGGCATTCCTGCTTCCTCACACCTGCAGAAATTCTTCTGCATTCTTCTTTCAAAAAAGAACGGCAACCCGAAGGCTGCCGTTTGGTGAAAAAGGTCGTTGAAAATCTATTCCAGGGCTACCCGCCGGGCATCCACCAGCACGCCTTTTTGCCGAATTGTGAGCAGATAAAGTCCACGAGGCAAGGTGCCCACAGCAAGTGTGGCTTCATCGCCCTGAGTGTGAAGTTGCATCACCACGCGACCACTCATATCGGTCAGTTGAATCTGGCTTGCAGAGCTGAGGCCTGAGATGGCAATCACGTTGTGGGCCGGGTTGGGTGCGGCAAACAGCGCCTGAAGTGGCACTCCGGTAACTGCGTTTCCTGAATCCGGAATGAAAGGCGGCTGTATGAGTCGGAGCCTTGCTACAAAGGGCACCCAGGCACGCGCCTGAATGCGCAGACGAAGCGTATCCATCCGCACCATAGCGGTTGTGCTGTAGCCATATCCGCTGACCCAGACGGCATTTCCTTCCGTGGCAATCCGGTCGTCGGTTACTACATCGGTTTCAACAGTGCGAGCCCAGCGCGCATTGCCATCAAAGCCTTTGGAAAGGACCACAGAGCTCCAACTCGAGCCTAAGGAAGTAGCGATGCCATTCCCCCATTTGATGTAGGAAGTACCCTGCGCATAAAAGAGCAGAGAGGTGTCCGGCAATACGCCTGCATGATAGGCCCAGGCGCCGAGCGACACATCGCCACTGCTGCCCGTGTCCGATTGCTGTGCCCAAATGAGCGAGCCGGTAGGCGCATCCATCAGGGCTGCCACATAATCGCGGCTATGGTTGGAAACGCCCAGATGCGTATTGCCGATGGTCATGGAATCGCCAAGGCTGCCGGTGTAGTAGAGGTATTTATTCTTGAACAGGCTGATCTTCCGTTGCGAGCAGAAGGGATCATTCATCACGTAGTGCCAGGAATGAACCAGAGAAGGCAGATAGCAGGCGACATAAGCCATATTTCTTCCCGGAGCGAAATTCTCCCGCACCCCGTTGAAGTCAAGAAAACCTTTATTGGCACAGGTGCCGGCGATATACATCCTGCCGGTGCTGTCTAATTGCAAAGAAGTTGTGGCGCTGGTGCCGCCCTGTGTCAACACGGTACTATAAGCTCCAGTTGTAAGGGAAAGGCTGTAAATGCTGGTGTTCACGGTGGAATCAACTGCCAGCAGCAGGCTGGAATTACCGAGAGCAAAAGCCCGGCAGCTCAGTGCGCTCGTTCCAATCCGCGACACCCAACCCATAGTGAAGGAGCCGCTGATAATCTTCACGACGAAATAAGTTGGCTCCGGATTGATGGCCGGATTGGGTCGGGTAAAAGTCAGTCCCGGCAGGGCCAGCGTGTCGTGGAAGCGCCCCAGCACATACCAGTTACCGGCATTATCGCCCTGTGCGTCTATCATTTCCACCTTGCCGCGGATGTTGAATGTATTCGTGACCACACCGTTGGTATCATAGTCGGTGAAGGTCCAGGCGCCCATGATGGTGCCATTCACGTTGGTGGCGTTGGAGGTGATGCGCCCAAACAAGGCATGTCCGTTTTTGAGCCCCAAAACCGTAGAGCTACCCGAAACGGCTAAAGACGCGAAAGTGTCGGCACGCGCCCATTGCCACCAGGGATTGTATTGAGCATCGGCCGAGGAAAAAATCAGGCAGAGCGTGAGCACGCTCAGCAGGGGTCGAAATAGCTTCATGTTTACCGGGAAGATTAGGCTTGAAAATTAGGATGAAAAGCAGGTGCCGACCGCGCCCTGACCATTCTGTTACTTTTGCATGATGGATACAGCAGGCCGCCTCAGGCAGCTCTTAGACAAGCAAATTTTGATTTTGGACGGTGCTATGGGCACCATGATTCAGCGATGCGGCCTTGCGGAATCTGACTATCGCGGCGAGCGCTTCGCCCACTGGCATCTGGATCTGAAAGGCAATAATGACCTGCTTTGCCTGACCCGCCCGGACATCATCAAAGGCATTCATAAACAATACCTGCAAGCCGGCGCCCAATTGATTGAAACCAACACCTTCAACGCACAGGCCGTCTCCCTTGCCGATTATGAAATGCAGGAATTTGCCTACGATATCAATCTGGCAGCGGCCAGCCTGGCCCGACAGGCTATTGAAGAATACCGGCAGGAAAACCCGACGGCTCCCGAAGACCTCTTTGTAGTGGGTGCCATCGGGCCGATGAATAAGACCTTGTCGCTTTCGCCGGACGTAAATCAGCCCGGCTACCGCGCCATCACCTTCGATGCGGTTGCGGAAGCTTATCATGAGCAGGTGCGCGGCCTGGTGGATGGCGGCGCCGACATCCTGATGATCGAAACCATTTTCGATACGCTCAATGCCAAGGCTGCCATCTATGCCATCCGTCAGTTTTTTGATGAACGCAACACCCGCCTGCCCATCATGATTTCGGGCACCATTACCGATGCATCCGGACGTACTCTTAGCGGGCAAATGCTGGAGGCCTTCCTCATCTCGGTGATGCACGCAGAGCCAATTTCCATCGGGCTGAATTGTGCGCTTGGTGCGCGCCAGATGCGGGCGCATATCGAAGAGCTGGCCGGCCTGGCTCCCTGCTACGTAAGCTGTTACCCGAATGCAGGCCTTCCCAATGCGATGGGCGAGTATGATGAATCACCGGAAGAGACGGCTGAAATCCTTGCCGGCTTTGCTGCCAACGGCTGGCTGAATATTGTCGGAGGCTGCTGCGGTACAACGCCCGAGCATATTGCCGCTATCGCGAAAGCCATGCCTCAGTTTGAGCCGCGCAGCCTGCCGGAAATGGCCCTGGCCTAAGCGAAATCCCTGCGCCCATTCCGAAACCATTTTCAGTAGCGTTAAAGCCATCACCGCGTGTCCTACTTCGTTTAATTCGCCCCCGCCTCAACTAACTTCGCGCCCTCATGCGGCATCTCCCCAACCTGCTGACGCTCGCTAACCTCTTTTGCGGCTGCCTTGCTGTTGTCTGCATCCTGAACGCGCAGCCCTTTTTATTCCAGACCCCTACCGGCGACCCGGACCTGCACTGGAGCTGGTCCTATGGCGTCACTCAGATGCAGTGGGGGGGTATCCTCATTTTCCTGGCTGCCCTTTTCGACCTGCTGGATGGCTTTGCGGCCCGCAGCCTGAAGGTGTTTTCCCCCATCGGTGCCGACCTGGATTCGCTAGCCGATGTGGTGTCTTTTGGTGTGGCACCTTCTGCTATTCTCTACAAGCTGCTCTGGGATTGCGTTTCGCGCGAGCCTATGGTGACCGACGTGAGCATGTGGGCTACGGCACCGGCCTTTCTGATTGCCTGCTTTGCGGCCCTGCGTCTGGCGCGTTTCAACGTGACGCCCGCTACGGGTGAAGGCTTTCAGGGGATGCCTGTGCCGGCTGTCGGCATTTTGGTGGCTTCACTGGCCCTCGTCAGTTGGGACAATCCCGGCGGCTGGACGGCCTGGCTGTTCGGCTCGCGTTGGGCCTTGTATGGCTTCATTGCGGTGCTTTGCTACCTGATGGTTTCTCAGATTCGGTTTATGAAGCTGATGCCCTCGCGCTGGAGCCTTGCTGCTGCCTGGCCTCAGGCCGTGCTGGTGCTCGTCACGCTGGTGGCCATCCCTTTCCTGCGATACAATGCGGTGCCGCTTGCCTTCGTCTTATATCTCGGACTAAGCTTTGCTTCGCCCAAGCCAAAGCCGGCTACTAACTCCTGAATTTTTCAAAAAAGAAATTGCCATGCGCTTCAACGCTCATATCAACGTAATGCCGCTCAAGGAACTCCTCGACCCCCAGGGAAAAGCGGTTACAGGCTCACTTCATAACCTCGGTCTTACGGGCGTTCAGGACGTGCGCATCGGGAAACGCATCAGCCTGCAGATTGATGCCCCGGATGAAAATGCCGCAAAGGCCCTAGCCGAAGATGCCTGCCGCAAGTTGTTGGCCAACCCCGTGATGGAAACCTTTGACGTCAGCATTTCAGCAGCCTGATGTCGGAACGTGCGGATGCTGCATTGGGTGCGGGCAAGCTTTGGCTCGTGCCTTCCCCGATCGGAAATCTGGCGGATATCACCTACCGCGCCGTAAGTGTGTTGCAAGAGGCTGATTTTATCCTCTGCGAAGACACCCGAACGAGTGGCATTCTGCTCAAGC
>JAMIQN010000273.1:0-4513 GCA_035914595.1 Chitinophagaceae bacterium
TTATTCTCGCTCGCTTCCTGCCTATCGTCCGGACGTTTGCACCCATCGTTGCGGGCGTAGTGAAGATGGACCGCAAGAAGTTTTTCCTCTACAATATCATCGGTTCATTCGCCTGGGTTGCCAGCATGACAGCCGCCGGCTTTCTTTTGGGAGAGAATCAATGGGTGAAGGAAAATTTTGAGAAGATCGTCATCGCATTGGTGCTCGTCACAACGGGCCCTGTTCTTTTCAAGATGTTTTTTGGAAAGAAGAAACATACCGACACCGCCTCCTCCCTTCCTGAAAAGGTTCAGATAGATTGAGGCCTGTCAATTCCCCTTTTATCCACGAGAAGCAAAGCTTCTGAAACCGCAACCGCCGGCATGAATCCGTCAGGGATGGATGCACGCAATGCCTGTGCGAGCCTGCAATAGGCGTTGTTTCAGGCGTGGCTCAGGGCAGGCTGAGCCTCATAAACGTGTAGCTCATTGTAGAGCGTGTCGCGCTCTACCGGCGTCTTACCTACTGCATGAATGAGGTCGCAAATCTGCTCGGTGCTGAGGGATGGACTTTGCTCTTCACTGCCCGCCATACTGTAGATTTTGGTCGTGTCATCAATGGTGCCGTCGAGGTCATTCACACCAAAAGAAAGTGTGAGCTGCGCACTCTCACGCCCCAGCATGGGCCAATAGGCTTTCAGGTTTCGGAAGTTGTCCATGAATAAACGAGAGATGGCATACAGCCGCATATCCTCTACAATCGAGGCTTCCGGCACATGGCTCATGTCGTTGTTCTTGTTGCGGAATTTGAGCGGGATGAAGCAATTGAAACCACCCGTCTTATCCTGTAAGGCACGAAGCCGGCTCATGTGGTCTATGCGATGCGCATAGCTTTCGATATGGCCGTAGAGCATGGTGGCGTTGGTGTGCATACCCAGACGATGTGCCGTTTCATGAATCTCCAGCCAGCCTTCTGCATCCACTTTATCGGCACAAATTTCAGCCCGTATGTCTGCATCAAAAATTTCGGCACCGCCACCCGGCAGGCTTTGAAGGCCCGCTTCTTTTAAGGCGCGCAGACCTTCTTCCACACTCAGTTTTGCCTTGCGGAACATGTAGTCCAGCTCCACGGCCGTGAAGCCTTTGATGTGCAACTCAGGCCGATGCTCATGAATCTTCCTGACTACTTCACAGAAAAATTCGAGGTTCATTTTAGGATGCACTCCACCCACGATATGCACCTCGGTAACAGGTTGTCCGTCGTACTTCCGGACAATGTCCAGCATCTGCTCCTGCGTCAGTTCCCAGCCTTCATCGCGGTGCTTGTATTGGCGCGAGTAAGAGCAAAAATTGCAGGCGAAAACGCACACGTTTGTCGGTTCGATATGGAAGTTGCGGTTGAAGTAAACCTTGTTCCCATGAAGGCGCTTCGCGACGCTTGCTGCGAGGCTGCCGACAAAGCCCAATTCGCCCTTTTCAAAAAGCAAAACGCCTTCCTCATCGGTAAGGCGCTCGCTGTTCCATACTTTATCTGCTATGCTGCGGAGCGCCGGGTCTTTGGGCAGCTCCAGTTGGGTGAAGTCCATTTACTGCAAAACTAACTTTTTGCTTTCCGCCCCTGAGTTATAGAGGCATCGAGCGATGTAGAATCCGCGGGGCAGATTTTTTAGATCCATATCATAATGGCTTGTCCCTGAAATCGCTTTTAGCTGCATCACCACCTGACCCGTCAGACTAAGAATTTCGAGGCCTTTGAATCCGTTAGGCTGCTCGAGGCTGAGGTGTAGCGCGTCTTGTGCAGGATTCGGGGAAAGATGCCAGCCGGGAATGGACGAAGTCGTTTCACGCACGCCTACTGTGCTCAATCCCGGGTTTTGCGTCAGCGAGTAGGAGGGAGCACCTGGCACTGCAAACTGACTCCGCATCACGTCTCCCTGGTCTTTTGTAAACATGTACATCGCGGCATCATCCACATAGTCCATATAGTTCATGAACATGATGCCGTTTCCGGTAGCGCTACAAGCATCGTACTTGGGGAAGGTGGGGCAGTTTCCGGCAGAACAATAGGTGGCGTCCGCCTGAGGTGGCGTGTCGGCAATATCATCATCATCTCCACCATTACCGGGGCAAAGGCCACCATCATCTCCCCAGATATGCTTCAACTCAAAATAGTGTCCCATTTCATGGGTAAGCGTGCGACCCTGGTCAATCCAGGTGATGAAGTACTGGGCCGAAAAATCACGTGCACCCACTGCACCATAGTTCAGTACGATACCTTTCTCATCGTCCGGAAATCCACCCATGCCGGTAAAGGAAGGAGGGATCGTGACGCCCAGAATAGTGCCGTGTGAGGAACCACCGAAAATATTCGTTACCCAGACGTTGAGATACTTGGTATTATCCCAGGCCGGCAGACCATTGGCGGTGTGTTTCGCGTCTGAGCAACCATTGTTGACATTGTAATTCGGCGGGTTCGTAACGATGCGGACTTCGATGCCCGGTGCAATAGTATTTGCCGAAGTAGCATTGGCAAGACCAAAGACCACCCCGATATCGTCCACCAAATTGGACCAGACAGCGGGCACATTCACGCGGTCCGGATTGGTAGCGGAGTAGTCTCTATTGAGGGTTTCTAGCTGCGTGCGTACCCTGCGTTTGACGCCGGAGTCACCACCAAGTAGGGTGTACTTATCCTGTGTCAGTACAAAGTGAAAAACCACAGGAATGGGTGAAAGCGCAGTCTGCTTTGCCTCGGTTGAAGACGTGGCCGCAACCTGTTGCAGCATGACTTCTCTTGCCTTTTTCATCGCCTCATATCTTGAAGGCGATTGGTTCCGGATATTTTGAAGAATGATTTCCGTACCACACTCATGCTGCTGCGCATTAGCAGGCTGAGACAAAAGAGCACAGGTGAGCAATGCCAGGCCCAGAGTGATTGACTTCATAAAGGCGAATAAGAGGTGCAAAATACACCGAACGCCAGGCAAGGGACGGGCAGTTGCGGGCAAGAAAGATTTGATAGCGGTATTCGCTATTTAGCCTTCCCCTTTCGGCTGTTGATCTCATCTCGGATGGGAATAGCGCGCACATAATCTTCCTGCTCCAATACCTGTTGCAAAAGCGAATTCAGCTCATCCAGATTCATGCTCTTCAGGTCTTTGTCAGCCTCCGAAAGAGCCACCTTTGAACTGCGACCTTCAGCATCTGCATGGCCGGTAGGTTCTACACCGGTTTCGCTTTGGTCCAGATAAAGGCCGGCGGCATCCAGAATGCTTTCGTAAGTGTAGATGCGGCAGCCGGCACGAACGGCCAGCGCCAGTGCGTCTGAGGTGCGAGCATCAATCTCAACAATTTCATTGTCCGGTCCCTGGCAAACGAGCTGGGCAAAGAAAATGCCTTCCTCAAGTTTGTAGATAAGCACTTCATGCAGCTCAATATTGAAGGTGCTCATGAAATTGGCGAACAGGTCGTGGGTCAACGGACGGCTTGGTTCCATGCGTTCCAGTGCTACAGCTATGGCCTGAGCTTCAAAGCCGCCAATCACGATCGGGAGTCGGCGCAAACCGGAAATTTCACCCAGCACCACGGCGTAAGAATGCGTCTGTGTGATGCTATGAGAGAGGGCTACTATTTCCAGTTCAATTTTTTTCATCGGGGTAAAATCTTGACCGTGCTATCCAACTTTCCTGATAGGCGCGTGAAGGTAATATTTCTCTCCTGCCATCGTGGTACAAACGGGTATGGCAGTGCTATTTGTCCGTGCCTGCTTTCTTCTTTTTGAAAAAGCCTCGCAACAAAAAATTGTGCTTTAGCGCCTCCATATTCTCGTCAAACTTGGCAGTGCCTTCATTCAAATGGCGGAGCGTTTCGCGCAGATCGGCAGCGGCGGCGCTATCGTTCAGCAGCATACCGGCGGGGCTGCCCGGCTGATTCAGTTTCTCGCTGGCCTGTCGGATGTTGGCGGCTGCTTCATGAATCTCATTGATGGAACTACGCAGCTTGTGGAAGACAACCGTATCACTCACGATATCGTTGGCGAAGGTGCCGGGTTCGTTCAACCGATGGCTGTATTGGCTGAGATTGGCGGTCAGGGCATCTGCATTTTCAGAAGCTCTGTGCAATGCATCCAGCGTTGTCTGGAGGCTTTTGGCCATATCATCATGCGTGAGCAGTTGGCCAATGGTTCCCTTCCCTGCCAGCAAATCATCGCTGAGCTTTCGGAAGGCAGTGGTGATGGCAAGAAGGTTTCTGTTGTTCTGCTGGAGCGTGTCCATCAGCCCGTCCAGGCCTGCATCCGCACGAACACCGAGCGTGTCGCCCGGGCTTACCAATGGAGCTGCGGGAGTGCCTCCATAGATGACGATGATTCGATTACCGATCAGGCCATCGGTTCCCACTTTCGCCAGTGCATCGCTGTGGATGAATTTCTGCACATCGTTGTCCACGTCCATTGTAACGATAACATCTGCTGCAGGCGAAAAATGAACAGAGCTGATCGTACCGACTTTCACGCCCGAGAACCAGATGTTGTTGCC
>JAMIQN010000274.1:0-9489 GCA_035914595.1 Chitinophagaceae bacterium
AACAACAGTGGGCACCCGTGGTGAGATGAGCTCACGGTCACCTTTCAAAATCTTCCGAATTGTGCCTGCCGGAATGGCTACATCCACTTCCTTCCCGTCCCGCATCACCTGCAGGCTCTTGCCTTCGTTCAGAATAATCTCGGTAATGATGTGATTGAAGCGCTCCACTTTTCGGCCATCCACGCTGATCACCTGATCGCCGGCTTTCAGTCCGATGCTGCGCCCCAGGCTGTCGGTCATGATGCCCCATTTCGCATTTTGTACCGGCAGATAATTTTCGCCCCAGGCGCCAAACACCACCATGTACACCACCATGGCCGTCAACACATTTACGATTATGCCGCCGAGCATGATGAAGAGGCGTTGCCAGGCCGGCTTCGAACGATATTCCCAAGGCTCAGGAGGCTTAGCCAGCGCATCCTTGTCCATGCTTTCGTCCACCATGCCCGCAATCTTGACATAGCCGCCCAGCGGAAACCAGCCAATACCGTACTGCGTGTCGCCTTTCTTCCATTTAAAGAGCGAAAAATTCAGCAGGCCGGAAAACGGGAACAGGAAATCGAAGAAGAGGTAGAACTTCTCCACCTTCGTTTTGAACAGCTTCGCAAAAAAGAAATGGCCGAACTCGTGGAGCAATATCAGTGCAGACAAGGCAAAGAATAGCTGCGCCCATTGTGTGCCGGCGAGGAGGAAAAGAGGATGCAAATCGGGAAGGTGCGTTGGTGGTGGTGACGAAAAGAAAGTACAGGCTTGTGGTGTTCCTTAGGTTTCCGGTTCAGATCTTGGATGCGTGGGGAAAGCGGCCGTGGGCTTCCTGACCATTGCCTGTGTAAAGGCGCGCAATTTCCGCAATTATTGCTGTGCTGCGTAGCCTTCAAACAAGGTTTTAACGGCTGCGCCTAATAGGCATAAAGCTGGCTCTTCTTGACAAGCTCCTGTGCCCGTTCCCGAGCCGAAGCGTCCGTTTGTTCCAGACCGGCCAGGTCGGGGTGCTCCACAAAATTTGTTTCATTCATCACCTGTTCGATGATGTCACTCATCTCTAAAAAGCCGACCCTGTTCTGCAAAAAGGCATGAACTACGATTTCATTGGCGGCATTGAGCGCACAGGGAATGTTACCACCCTTCATCATAGCATCCTGCGCCAGTTGCAGATTGCGGAATGTCTTGACATCCGGCTCCTCAAAGCTCAGCTTCGAAAAATCTTTGAACCGAAACCGTTTGAATTCATTCGGCAGGCGGTGTGGCCAGCCCAGCGCATATTGAATCGGCAGTTTCATATCCGGCAGGCCCATCTGTGCTTTCAGCGAGCCATCGCGGAATTGCACCAGCGAATGGATGATGCTTTGCGGATGCACCACTACTTCCACCTGCTCATTCTCCAACCCAAAAAGCCACTTGGCCTCGATCATCTCAAGGCCTTTATTCATGAGCGTTGCTGAGTCAATGGTAATCTTCGCGCCCATGTTCCAGGTGGGGTGCTGAAGAGCATGGCTGGCTTTCACATTCACAAGGAAGTTGGGCTTCCTGCCAATAAAAGGACCGCCACTTGCCGTTAGAATAACTTTTTCAATGGCGCCCAAATCCTCCCCCATGAGGCATTGGAAGATGGCACTGTGCTCGCTGTCCACAGGCAGGATGCGTGCCCGGTTTTCGCCCGCCGTGCGCATCACCAGCTCGCCACCTACTACCAGGCTTTCTTTGTTGGCAAGGGCCACGGGCTTGCCGGTCTCCAGAGCGGCGAGGGTAGAGGAGAGGCCTGCAAAACCAAGAATAGCAGCCAGCACCATATCCACACTTTCCCAACTTACCACTTCGCGTAGCGCTTCGGTTCCTGCAAACACTTTAATGGGCAAATCCGACAGGCCTTCCCTGACCGTGCGGTAGGCATTTTCATCCGTAAGCACAACGGCATTGGGCTTGAATTTGCGGGCCTGCTCCATGAGCAAAGCCGCATTCTTATGTGCGGAAAGCACTTCTACTTCAAAAAACTCGGGATGAGCGCTAACCACCTCAAGGGCTTGCGTGCCGACCGATCCGGTGGCACCGAGGATGGCGAGTCTTCTTACTTTTTGCTGCACGGGCTAAAGGTACGGCGCAGCCCTGCTCAGCCTCGAGAAGACAGGCGAGGTGGCGCCGATATGCAAGGCTTTTGCGAAGCAGTGGAGGCACTGCATACTATAATTTCCCCAGCAGGCCTTGCCTGTATCTTCGCAACACTTTTTCCTAAAATATCCTTACCCGCGGGTATTTTTTGCCTGCGGTATTCCCCGGCCTATGCGCCCTGCTACGAACCTCAACAAAGCCACGACTGCAGGCCTCTTGATTGCACTGGGCATTGTCTTTGGAGACATTGGTACTTCGCCCCTCTACGTATTCAACGCGATCTGCAACCGGCAGGTCATCAGCGAAGACCTGATTATCGGGGCTCTGTCCTGCATCATCTGGACACTTACCCTTCAGACCACCATCAAGTATGTGCTGCTGACGCTGAAAGCAGACAACCGGGGGGAAGGGGGCATCTTTTCATTGTTTGCCTTGGTGCGCCGTCATGGCCGCTGGGCCGTTTTTTTGGCAATGGTGGGTGGTGCCGCCCTCATTGCCGACGGCATGATTACACCACCGATTTCGGTGATATCGGCCGTGGAAGGCCTGCACAAGATTCCGGGTCTGGACGACATCAGCGACTGGACGATTGTGGCGGTGGCCATGGCCATACTCTCCATGCTGTTTTTCTTCCAGCAGTTCGGAACCACGTTTATCGGGCGCGCCTTTGGACCGGTGATGACCCTGTGGTTTTTCATGCTGGCAGTGCTGGGCCTTGTGCACATTAACGATAACTGGAGCATCCTTTCCGCCTTCAATCCTTTTTATGCCATCAAGCTGCTCACGACAAGCAATATGCTCATCGGTCCGGATGGCCTGCCTACCTCCGGTTTTTGGGTGCTCGGTGGCGTCTTCCTTTGCACCACAGGGGCCGAAGCCTTGTACTCAGATTTGGGTCATGCAGGTCGGGGAAATATTCGGGTGTCGTGGAGCTTCGTCAAGGTGTGCCTTATCCTGAACTACCTCGGTCAGGGGGCCTGGCTGCTCACACAGGTAGGCGTTCGCTGGAATGCCGATATGCGCAATCCATTTTATGAACTGATGCCGCAGTGGTGGATTATCCCCGGCATCTTCATCGCCACAGCAGCGGCCATCATTGCCTCCCAGGCACTTATCTCCGGTTCATTTACACTGATTTCTGAAGCTATCAAGCTCAACCTCTGGCCTAAAATGAAAATCGTGTTCCCGACCGTGGAGCGCGGCCAGACCTTCATCCCCGGCGTCAATCTGCTGTTGTTTATCGGCTGTATGATCATCACGCTGGTCTTTCAGAAATCGGCAAACATGGACGCTGCGTATGGCCTCGCGATTACGGTTTGCATGATCATGACCTCGCTGTTGTTCGCCTATTTCATGTTTACGAGGCGCATACCCATGATCTACATCGGCGCGTATCTGATTCTTTTCCTCACCATCGAATTCAGCTTCCTGATTGCGAACCTGGTCAAGTTTGAACATGGCGGTTATGTGACCGTCATCATTGGCTCGGCCCTGTTCATGGTGATGTTCATCTGGTTTAAATCGAGGCGCATCAAGAACCGATATGTGGAATTTGTCCGGCTGGATGACTACGTGCCCATCCTTCAGGAGCTAAGCAACGACCGCTCTATCCCTAAGTACGCGACGCACCTGGTGTACCTCACTTCTGCGAATAACCCGATGGAGATTGAACACAAAATCATCTTCTCGGTGCTCTATCGCAAGCCCAAGCGCTCCGACATCTACTGGTTCGTGCATGTGGATGTTCTGGACGATCCGTACACCACAGAATACAGCGTGCACACCATCATTCCCAATGAAATTATTCGTGTCGAATTCCGTCTGGGCTTCCGTATTGATCACCGCATCCCGATGATGTTCCGCAAGGTGGTGGAGGAAATGGTGAAGAATAAAGAAGTGAATGTGGTGAGCCGCTACGAATCACTTAGCCGGAATAATGTGATGGGTGACTTCCGCTTTATCGTGCTTGAAAAATTCCTCAGCCGCGACAATGAATTACCACTCTGGGAGCGCATGTTGATGCGGGGCTATTTTATCCTGAAGCGTTTCTCCCTATCCGAAGAACGGGGCTTCGGCCTGGACTCTTCAGACGTGACGGTCGAGAAGTATCCCATTATCGTAAGCACCCCTTCCGACATCAAACTGAAGCGGATTATTACCTGAGGAATTTTGGCGTAGCCTGTTCTGCATCCGAAAGGCTTCTATCCCTGAGTGCGTAGCACTTTCGCCGTTCTGGCAGCAGCCACCCACCGCTTCCGCTGATACCACCACCGGGGTGCAAGGCGGATCAGAATTTCATCGCAGGCAGCCAGGGGCAGCGGACGGCTCAGGGCATTCAGTCGCTGCAAGGCACCCTCTGGCAGGGAGCGCAAATTCAGAGCGATGCCGGCTTCCATACATTGTAAATGCTGCCAGCAGCCTGAAGGGATAAAGAGCATTTCCCCTGGCTCCAGAATGGCTTCATAGCCACGCAGCTTTTGCAAAGCAGGGAAATGCTGCGTATCCACACCATGCTCCCAGCCCATAAAATCGGCAGCACTTTTCCCGGTCATGGGCATCCGATACAACAGCGGCGTCTGGCTTTGCGGAAACAGCAGCACCCGTGTTCTTCCTAAAAACTGTGTTTGGAAATGATGCGCCAGGCTTAGGTCAAAATGCATGTGCAGCACCGCACCGGCGGCAGCCAGCATCAGTCGGGCATCGGGTTTGGAGGTGCCGGAGGGCAGTAGGTTGGAGAATGAGAAATCGTCCAGCAGTTGCGGCGCATGTTTCCGAAGCCGGATGCCACAGACGCGCAATTCCTGCGAGCCTCGCTGTAAGAAATCAATAAAGTCAGACAGCAGCATGGTGTCGTCCGGTGCCGAAGAGGAGGTCCAGGGATCCGCAGGGCGATTGTTGCATACACCCACCGTCATATGGCCGAGTGCTGCCTTGAGATAGGCCCAGCTCCAGCGCCGCAACGCAGGCCATTCCTGCGCCGCGCCACTCAATATGAGCGGCCGGCCAGGCGACAGAAAGTGCCGATGAAAATCCTCGGGGGAAAGGCTCTTAGCCCGTTCAATTGGCTTCAGGTACATCACGCCGGCGCAATGAATGCCTTGAATTTTGGAACTGACTAAGGTAAGCTCCCACCTGCTTCGGCATCAGCAGGCCTTCGCCCAAAGCGGGCTATATTTAGAAGCATGAGCAGTCGCCTTTTTGATTACGTCGCAGAGCGCTACCGCCAAGAGCCGCAAGCCACGATGCTGGCGGCCAAAGAACAGGGCCGGTGGCGCGAATATTCCGTTCGGGAAGTATGGGAAACCGCCTGTAGTATGGCGCAGGGCCTGCTGCAACTCGGTGTTCAAAACGCCGACCTCAGCCCTGAGGCACAGGAGAAAATCGCCATCATCTCGCCCAACCGCCCGGAATGGATTATTACCGACCTGGCCGTACAGCTCACGGGTGCCGTGCTTACGCCCATCTATCCTACCGTCTCGCCTGAAGACCTGGACTTCGTGCTTCGTGAGGCAGCCGTACGCCGAATCTTTGTTGCAGGCCAAGAGTTGTGGGAGCGATTCGGTGCGACGATTCAAAACATTTCCGGCATTGAACAGGTCTTTTGCTTTGATGAAGTGGCCGGGTTGCACCATTGGCAGAGTCTGCGCAGCGACCGGAACACTCCCGATGAAAACGTCACTGGCCGTATCACACCGGAAACGCTGGCCACCATCATCTACACCTCCGGCACTACCGGGAAGCCGAAAGGGGTCATGCTGAGCCATCACAACATCGTCAGTAATGTGGAGGCATCTCTGCCTGTTTTCACCTTCGCAAAATGGGGCGAGCGTGCCCTGAGCTTCCTACCACTCAACCACATTTTCGAACGGATGGTGAGCTATATCTATCTCGCTTCAGGCATTCAAATCTGGTATGCGGAAAGCATGGACACGATTGGGGAAAATTTGCGCGAGGTAAAGCCGCTGGTGTTTACCACAGTGCCCCGGCTCTTGGAAAAGGTGTATGAACGCATCATGACCAAAGCCTCGGAATTGAAAGGCATCAAGCGCAGCCTCTTTTTCTGGGCGTTGGCATTGGGCAAACGCTACGATAATGTTCGGCACGGAAGCCTGTGGTATCGCCTGCAACTGGCGCTGGCGCGGAAGCTCATCTTTTCAAAATGGCGGGAAGCATTGGGCGGAAAGGTGAAAGCCATTGTGTCCGGATCGGCAGCCCTGCAGGAGCGCCTGATTCGCATCTTCAGCGCCGCCGGCATCGTCATCATGGAGGGTTATGGCCTGACGGAAACTTCACCCGTTGTATCGGTCAATCTTTTTGAAAGTGAAGGCCGCCGCATCGGCAGTATCGGCCCTTTGATTGGTAATGTAGAAGCTCAAATTGCAGCCGACGGAGAAATTTTGGTGAAAGGCCCCAACATCATGATGGGCTATTACAAGCATCCGGAACAGACAGCGGAAGTCATGTCTGATGGCTGGTTCCATACCGGCGATATTGGCGAGTGGGTAGAAGGTCGTTTCCTGAAAATCACCGATCGCAAGAAGGAAATGTTTAAGACCAGTGGCGGTAAGTATGTGGCGCCTCAGGCCGTCGAGAACACACTCCGACAAAGCCCCTTCATTGAGCAGATCATGGTGCTGGGCGATGGACGGAAATTCGTGTCAGCCCTCATTGTGCCTTCATTTGCCCAACTGCAAAAACGCTTTGAAACGCAGGGTACGCCGCTGCCGGAAAGCCATGAGGCTATTATCAGTAATCCGCAGGTGCAGGCTTTGATACAGGCGGAAATTGACAAGTACAATGTCCATCTGGGCCATGTGGAACAAGTGAAAAAATTTACGCTGCTGCCGGAGGAATGGACCGTCAATACCGGCGAGCTGACCCCTAAACTGAGTATGCGACGGAAAGTGATTGAGCAGAAGTGCAGCAATCTTATGGAGGCGATGTACGCGTAATACCAGGCCGCCGCCGTTCTCGTTCGTTTTCAGTGTGGGCCATTTGGGTATAGCAATTAATCATACCGTACTGCCGTGGGGGCTTTCTGAGCCACCGTAATTTCGCGCCTTCATTTTATGAGTGACGCTATCCGCCACGAATGCGGCCTCGCTTACATCCGCTTGCGTAAGCCCATTTCGTACTACCACCAGAAATACGGAACCGCTTTCTGGGGACTCAACAAGCTGTACCTCCTGATGGAGAAGCAGCACAACCGAGGACAGGATGGCGCAGGCATTGCAGCCGTCAAACTCAACATCACACCGGGGCACCAGTTCATGTATCGGATGCGCCAAAGCGGCGCAGGAGCCATCGGCACCATCTTCCAGAATCTGAGCGCGGAAATGGCGGAGCTGGAGAAAATGTATCCGGACATCCGCAAGCACCCGGGCCTGTTGAAAGGCTACATGCGCTTTATGGGTGAAGTGCTGCTCGGCCACCTTCGCTATGGCACACAGGGCCGCAACGACGTCGAGTTTTGCCATCCATTTTTCAAACCCAATATCGTTCCGGCACGCAACCTGACGATGGCCGGCAATTTCAACCTCGTCAACACCGACGAATTGTTCCGCTTGCTGGACGAGCACCCTACCACCACCATGCGCGAGAGCGACCTCGGTGCCATGATTGAGATGGTGCATGCCGAACTCTGCAAGGTGGATGAAGCCAACCCCGAAGAGCTGGACATGGAGCAGGTGCTCAAACAATCCGCCTGTCATTTTGATGGTGGTTATGTGTGCAGTGGCCTTGTCGGCAGCGGCGATTCCTTTGTTCTGCGCGACCCCTGCGGCATCCGCCCGGCATTCTGGTATCAGGATGAAGAAGTGATTGTAGCCGCATCTGAAAGACCTGCCATCATGACGGCCTTCCATGTGCCCTTAGACCAGGTGCAGGAATTGGAGCGTGGCTCGGCCATTATCGTCAATGCGAAAGGCGTTTGCACGAACCCGCAAATCTTACCGGCACAGGAAAAAACTTCCTGCTCTTTCGAGCGCATCTATTTCAGCCGTGGCTCCGATGCCGACATCTATCGCGAGCGGAAGCAACTGGGCCGCAACCTGGCACCGGCGGTACTCAACGCCATCAACTACGACCTTAAAAACACCATCGTTTCCTTCATCCCGAATACGGCTGAAACGGCTTTCTATGGCCTGATTAAAGGCATGGAAGCCTGGCTAAATGAAGTGAAGCTGGAGCGCCTCAAAACACGCCGCGACACGATGAGCGATGAAGATGTGTTGCAACTCATCTCGCGTCGCGTCCGCATTGAGAAGATTGCCATTAAGGACGTCAAGATGCGCACCTTCATCACCGAAGATTCGAGCCGCACAGAGATGGTGCAGCACGTGTATGACATTACCTATGGCACCATTCGGCCGGGCATTGATTCGATAGTAGTCATTGATGACTCCATCGTGCGCGGCACCACCCTTCGGGAAAGCATTATCAAAATGCTCGACCGGCTTGGGCCCAAAAAAATCGTGATCGTTTCCTCCTGCCCGCAGATCCGCTACCCGGACTGTTATGGTATTGACATGAGCCGAATGGGTGATTTTATTGCTTTCCAGGCAGCCATCGCTCTGCTGCATGAATCTGGCCAGGACAGCATCATCAAGCAGGTGTATTACGACTGCAAGACGGCAGCAGAAAGCAGCAGGCTGGAATCTGAAAATTTCGTGAAGCGCATCTACGAGCCTTTCACCGCCGAGGAAATCAGCAGGAAGATTACCGAGCTCCTGCATCCGGGCGATGTGAATGCGGAAGTAGAGATCATCTATCAAAACCTCGAAGGCCTGCGTGCTGCCTGCCCCGGCCATACCGGCGACTGGTATTTCACGGGCAATTACCCCACACCCGGCGGAGCGCGCGTCGCAAACCGTGCTTTCATGAACTGGATGGAAAAGAAAGAAGGGCGCGGCTATTGAGCCTTCATCGCTGAACACCTTTCTATTTTTTTCTTATCAAAAACCGCATCGAACTGCCTGTTGACAACTTGTTAGTTCGACGGCTTAATAACGCCGGATTGACTAATGATGCGCCTATGGCCTCAGTAGCTTTGAAAAGAATCTTTCCATCTGCATGAAGCGACTTCTGCTCCTCTTGTTCTGCATTGTTCTCTCTGCTCAGTTTGCTGCGGCGGAAGGGGGCAATCGTACCCGCTTCGACATTGGACCCAAGCTGGGTGTCAACCTGAGTGAGCTGGATGGAACCGGCTGGCAGGCCGGTTACAAAACCAACCTGCTGGGCGGCCTCTTCATGAGTGTGCGCGGCGACCATTTGGGGGTGTCTATTGAAGGGCTTTTTTCGCAAACCACTTACGTCACAGGTCAGGATTTCAATTCGATTTATCACACCTATATCGAGGCCGGAAAAGACTCGCTGATGCATGGT
>JAMIQN010000275.1:0-3464 GCA_035914595.1 Chitinophagaceae bacterium
CGCCCAAATTTGTGTTTAAAAAACTGCCGAATTAACATGTCTGTAGAAGCCTTTAGTACCTATACAAGATATTTGATTCTGATATAACAAGCCGGCACTACTTTGAATTGGATGGCGCTATCGTCTTATACCGAATCAATTTGGCAGGCACCCCTCCTACAATAGCATAGGGCGGTACATCCTTGGTTACCACAGAATTGGCACCTACAATGGCATGGTCGCCGATGGTAACACCCGGATTGATAAACACATTCGCACCCACCCAGGTGCCATTGCCAATGGTCACATCACCCAATCGAGTTTCCAATGGGCCTGCGGTAAAATCCTGATCCACCAGTGGGCTGCTCGTATAGATGCGCACATTGTGGCTGATAGAGCAATAGTCGCCGATGCGCACGGTGCATCTGGCATCCAACTGAATGGCCGAATTGGTACCGATATGGCCATGATTGCCCATCGTGATTTTCCCGGGGCCATAAATCCGGATATCCGTACCTGCAAAATCAAAATTGCTCGTGATACCATAGGTGGCCCGAAAACCGTCGTACCGGCGCCGGTAATAGGCAGCCCTCATGCGCCCGTAAATAGAGCCGAATATCCTTGTCAGCATACTGAATAATGCGATTTAGTACATCCCTGCAGGCTTAAGCGTCGCGCGTGACGTACTCCGGAAATGAAGCGCGACGGCCCTGCAGAGCCGAAGCCGCTAAGATACTTTAGGACGTTTGATGAAGTCCGAAAGCGTAAACCGTAACCACGGTAACATCCGGTTAATCTTCACCAGCAGCAGGATCAGATTGATCAGGAAAGAAAGGGCTGTCGCATAGGCAGCACCGATACCTCCAAACCGACCAATGAAGATGTAGTTGAATACGATATTGGAAATGATATTCACCACCGCCAGCACTATGAGATAACTGTTCTTCTTATAGTAGTAGATATAGCTTGCAAATAGCATATAAAATCCCCAAAACAAATAACCGATACTGACCCATAGCACATAGTGTGCCCCCGACAGATACCGCGGGTCCATGAAGTACTTAAAGAAGAAGGGGCTGAGAAGATTGAGGATAATAAGCATGACCACCAGGCCACCCATCGCCGCAAATGTGAACCGCCGAATCTGCCGCATTCTGGCTTCGTCCGGCTCCTTCAGTCGCTCCATAATAAAAGGCGCCGCTATGTTACCCAGCGCCGTTCCCACTATCAGCATCACCGTCCCGATGGTATAGCCCACGCTATAAAGACCTGCCTCATTCACCGACACCATCTTGGATATAAAAAGCCGGTCGCTCTGGTTGACCACAAACTTGCCCAGAGTATGCAGAATCAGCGGCGCCCCGAACAGAAGTCCCTGATAGATATAGCTCCAGCGGATGTCCATCGTCAGCAGGCCTTTCCGATAGAAATAGATGAGGGCTACGATTGTGAAAATGACCATCGCCAGAATCCAGGCCAGGATGCGCCCCTTCCATTCCATCCGCAGCACCACTACAAACAAGATTGTGAAGCCCACCTCCGTCAGGGTTTTCAGGATGTTGAAGGCCGCATATTTCCGTGCGGATTTGGTGATGATAAAGTAGCCGAGCGCCGTTTCGATATAGACCGACATAGCCGCCAGCGGAAACATGCATAGTGCCCACCATTTGGCGTCTGCCGGCAATTCCAACACACCTGCGAGGTAGCTATAAAAGGGCCAGGTCAGGCAGAGCAGCAGCAGGGTGGGCAGAATGGGAATGCAGGAAACAGAAGAAAACAGCGAGGCAAACTCAGATTTGTCTTCCAGCTTGAAATACTCCACCGAAATCAGGCCGTAAGCCACCACACTCACCAGCGGAATGAGCAGCGACACATAGGTGCTGAACAGGGCCGTGATGCCGTAATCCTCCGGCGTCAGGTAGTGGGAGATGATAGGCATCAACAGGAAGTTGACCCCGGCGCCAAAGAAGCCCACGAAGGTGTAGATGGAGAGGCTCTTAAGCAGTTTCATGCCTGATGGATCGCTTCAATAACGCGTTGTGTAGCCTTTCCGTCAAAGGGATAATTGCTGCGCTTCAGGAAAGCATCATACTGCGCAGACTGATGACAAAGATTGTGCGAAACCCAGTAGTCGTACTTCGTTTCAAGGTCCGTCAGGTCAGTGGATTTGTGGCAGAGGCCGGACTCGGAAAAATCAATTCCAAAGATGCCGGGTGTGGGGTGCCAACCCAGTAATACCACATTCTTCCGGGCACAGAGAAAGCCGGTCAGCAGGCTGGAACTATAGCCCAAAATCAATTTGCTCCCCAGATATAGTTGGGTGTAGTCCCCCGCCTGAATAACTTCCACAAATTGAGGGTCAAAGCCATAGCGGGTCCAATTGGCCATGTCGGATTTGGGATGCAGCTTGACGTACATCTTAATGCCCCGGCTGCGGGCAAACTGATAGAGTTGCTGCGCTAACTGCCGGTGAAAGGTATCCGTCCAACCCAGAATATTCTGTTCGAGATAAGGATGCTCAATGAACACCAGATAGTCTTTCTCCACCGGTGTTGACGAGTAGTAGCAGTCGAAGTAGGGAACGCCGGTCAGTACTGCATCATCCTCGGTAATTCCGGTATAAACCTGCAAAGCCAGAAAGTTCGTTTCATTAAAGCAGATGGAGCGGGCCGGCACACGTTCCCGAAATAGGGTATGAGCGAGGGTTTCATTCGGCCCTTTCATCATGAGCTTAAAGGGCAAAATCCAATACTTCCAAAGACTGCCGAATGACGTGAAACCTCGTAGCTGCGAATAGTAAAATAGCTTGGAGGCAAGCACATCAAAAAACGAAGTCCGAATGCGTCGAATCAGGTAAGGCAGCTTGCTACCGGTAAATGTGATTTCCTTCCATCGTTCTATCGAGGTGTCTTTGTCGGCAGCCGCTCCGTGGTCCATGTAAAAGGTCGGAATGCGGGCCGCGCGGGCCGCCACAATCAGAGCTATCTGCCGCAGGTCAATAATTTCCTGAAACACAATTCGGTCGGGACGCACCTTGTGCAATAATGCCGCCGGACTCCGGTAATCTTTCCAAAAGAGGTTTTCATGGAACCGGAGCGGCAGCTTCTCCAGATCAATATCTGACTGCGAAGCCTTCTCAAACCACAACAGCGAGTACGAAGCATCCTGATCGGCTGCCAGGTAGGAATAGTGATCCACACGTTCCGGCTCGGCAATCAGAAGAATCTTCAGTGGTGCAGCGATATTGCTCAAATCGAAAAGTCTGGATAGGAAGTGAAGGTCTAAGCCGATGTCATTATTGCAGGGAGAGGAGAGTCGTCAGTTCCGAACGAAGGGCCGCCGGATGCTCCAGCTTGCTGCCAATACCAAGATGCGCAATGGTGTCGCGTTCGCCACCGGAAGGGAAATACCGGACGATGGCTTTGCCAAGGGCGTTGGCCTCGATGAGGAAATTGGAGTAAAACCCAAGCACGACTTGGGCAGCG
>JAMIQN010000276.1:0-8406 GCA_035914595.1 Chitinophagaceae bacterium
CCATGAGGTACACCTCCGGATGATTCTTGGCGATGGCGTTGGCAATTTCTTTAAGCAGCATGGTCTTACCCGTCTTGGGCTGTGCCACAATCAGGCCGCGCTGGCCCTTACCAATGGGCGTAAACAAGTCCACGATGCGAGTGGAATAGTTGTTCGCTTCGCTGGGGCGGCCCAGGGTAAGATTCAGTTTTTCGAAAGGGAAAAGCGGCGTGAGATAATCAAAAGGCACGCGGTCGCGGATCTCGTCCGGCTGGCGGCCATTGATGGTGTCCACCTTCGTCAGGGCGAAATACTTTTCACCTTCCTTGGGTGTGCGCACACTGCCGGTCACGCTATCGCCCACTTTCAGGCCATATAGCTTGATCTGCTGTTGCGATACATAGACGTCATCCGGCGACGAGAGATAATTATAGTCGGCAGAGCGCAGGAAGGCATAACCGTCGGGCATCATCTCCACCACGCCTTCGCCTTTCACAACACCGTCAAACTCAGATTGAAAAGCAGGCCGGCGGGGCGGTTGCGGTGCCGGTTGCTGCTGCATCGGCGCTGCATTGGGCATAGCGGGTGGCGTGCTGCCATCAGCCGTTGGTGTTGGTGCGCCTGGTGCCTGATTTCTGGGTTGAAATCCCGGGCGCGGCCCTTGCTGTTGCGGATAGGGACGCGCCTCCCCCTGGCCTTGCTGGTAGCGGTTGCGCGGGTTCGGATATTGGTTCATTTCCCGACGAGGCCCTGCCTCTTCGCGCGGCTGGCGAGGACGCTCAGGATTGCCCTGAATAGGAGGGCGCGGAACATTCGTATCCGCACCGGGAGCAGGAACTGCGGCAGGAGTAGCGGATGATGTGGGTGGCGTGTTACGCGGAGCTGCAGCAGGTGTTCTGAAGTTGCCGGCCGGTGGCGTTGCTGCGTTCGTTTCGGGCATGCCGGAAGGAGTGGGAGCAGCGGCAGGTGGCAGGGGTTGTTGCACGATAATCGTTGCTGGTGTTTGCGTTGCCGGCGTTTCTGCTACGGCACTATCCGAAGCATTTTTGGGCGGACGGCCACGGCGTTTTTTTACCACATCGCCAGCTCCCTCTGCACCGGCCTGCACACCATCTGTGGCCTCATCCGACTTGGGTTTGGGCGGGCGGCCCCGCCGCTTTTTAAGTACTTCTACGGCGGCTTCTGTGGCGGCGCCATTGCTGGAAGCTGCAGCAGTCAGGGCTTGCCGGTCAATGATTTTGTAGATGAGCCTTTGCTTGTCCACAATGGCCGCATCCGGAATCTGGAGGCCACGGGCGAGATCCTGGAGTTCAGGCAATCCCAGCTCATTGAGCTGATTAATGTCGTAAGGCATGAAAAGATTTGGGGAGAATGAAGTACCGCTTCGCGCGAGCCCTCAGGCTTCGCGGTGCAGGAATATTATTTCTAAAAGGGCCGTGGGCACATGCAGTGCTTCGACTGAAAAAATGTAACAGCGGAAAGGGAAAGAGAAGAATCTGACGGAACCGTACTACACACTTGCTGTAGTAAAGACTAGGGTTTGAACCGCCCGTCTGATGCTGCAATTTTACGAAGCTTTCTGCATTTGGTAAAAAAATATTGGCCATAATCAGGCCACGCATCCTGCCTAAATAGAGCACCGGGTAAGGCTTACAGCCCCTCGGGCACCTTCAACATCTTTCACAAAGCAAGGCTGATTTATACTCCAATCAGGCCCGAGCACTGCATCAATTCAAACTTGTTTTTGGGAAAGCGGCCGCCATGCGCAATATCGTTTCCCGAAGGGCTGTGTATTGAAAATCAGGTAAGGCTTTCAACAACTTCCCGGTTTCATAAAACGACTTCGTCTGGGCATTGCGTGCCGTCTCGCGGGTGATGGTTGCCGGCTTGGAAAGGAGCGCTGCCCGCAGGGCCGAAAGGCGCCAGATGATACCGGTCAGCAAGGGCCCGGCAGCAATACGCGGCGGACGCACACCAAGCCCTTCCGCCATCAACGAAAAAATTTCGCGGTAGCTGTAATTGCCGGCACTGAGGATATAGCGCTCCGCCTCACAGTCTGAATTCATCAGCATTTGGGCCGCACGAACCACATCCTGCACATCTACGAAGCCATTCACACCTTGCGTGTAGTAAGGGAATTCTTTGTAGGCAAGACGCATCAGCGCCGGCGCTCCTTCTTTCCAGCCATTGGCACGCAGCGGCTCACCGAGGATGATGCCCGGATTTACAATCGCAGCACACAAGCCTTCACCAATGCCACGCCATACTTCCATTTCAGCAGCATACTTGCTTAGACCGTAGGCTGAATTGAGCCGGCTTTCTTCCCATTGTGCTTCTTCATTCACCTGTTGCCCGCTACTGTTTCGCCCCAGCGCCGCCACGGATGAAAAATGAATGAGCTTTCGCACATCTGCATCCAGAGCTGCGTTTACCAGGTTGGCAGTGCCTTCCTGATTGGCATGAATCATCTCGGCTTTTCGTGCAGGATTGAAGGACACCAGGGCAGCAGCATGATACACCTCACTCACACCTTCCAGGGCGGCTTCCACATCAAAGACATCCAGCAAATCGGCGCGCTGCCATTGCACGCCGGGCCAGGCTTTCATCGCTTCGTCCGGCTGGTGGCGGCGATAGAGCGCACGCACTTCCCTACCCGCTTCGGAAAGCTGTCGGGTGAGGTGCGCCCCTACAAATCCACTGGCTCCGGTAACGAGTATCATGGGCGATTCAGGTTCTGCAATTTTTGTTGGCGCCACCGGCGAAAAGCATTGTGTTCTTCAGGCATTCTTTGAAATTGCTTCCGCAAAAAAGAGCAGCGAGGAAAGAACCTTTCAGCCTGCCTACAAGGTTTCAAACTGACGCAAAAAGCGCAGGTCGTTTTGAGAATAGAGCCGCAGGTCATTGACGCGATACTTGATCTGAGTAATGCGCTCCACGCCCATGCCAAAGGCAAAGCCACTATAGCGTTCCGGGTCCAGATTGAAGTTGCGCAGCATGTTGGGATGCACCATGCCGCAGCCTAAAATCTCAACCCATCCGGTGTGCTTACAAAGGCTACAACCCGCGCCACCACATACGGTGCAGGAAATATCCATTTCGGCACTTGGCTCGGTGAAAGGGAAATAAGAGGGGCGGAACCGGACCTTGGTTTCGGGCCCAAACATCTCGGTTACGAAATAGTAAAGGGTCTGCTTCAGGTCGGCGAAGGAGACGTTTTCGTCCACATACAGGCCTTCGCACTGATGGAAGAAGCAATGGGCGCGCGCAGAAATCGTCTCATTACGATACACGCGGCCCGGGCAAATCACACGCACCGGTAGCTTGCCCTGCTCCAGAATACGCGTCTGCACCGAAGAGGTGTGGGTGCGCAGCATCCAGTCGGGGTTCTGGCGCAGGTAGAAGGTGTCCTGCATGTCGCGGGCCGGGTGGTCGGCGGGCATATTCAGCGAGCTGAAGTTGTGCCAGTCGTCCTCGATTTCGGGGCCGGTAGCTTCCGAAAAACCTATGCGCCCGAATATCTCCACAATCTGATTTTCGACCATGCGCAGCGGATGCCGGGTGCCCGCCGGAAGCGGCGGCCCGGGCAGCGAAGGGTCTTCCACCTTTTGGCTCCGGCCACTTCCCTGCAACTGCTCAAAGGCATTGAATTTTTCTTCTGCCAGCAGCTTGAACGCATTCAGCATCTGACCTGCCTGCCGGCGCATATCCGGCGCCACATTTTTCATCTCCGCGAACATCGCTTTGACGATGCCTTTACTGCCTAAAAAACGAATCCGAAATGCTTCCAACGTGGCAGCATCGGTAATGCTGTAGGAATTGATTTCGGCCTCGTAGGCTGCTAATTGCTCCTGTAAGGATTGCATAGGGCCGCGAAGGTAATGGCAGCAGCGGCGCGGTTCTCATGGCGAGGCCTCGCGCGGCTTCGATTCCGTGATACAGCAAACGGCGGCACCCTTCTTCGGGCAGCCATTTTATTTCTGAGAAAGTAGTATGCCGGCCAGGCCATGCTTTTCAAATTCAGGCTTTGAAGCCGTCAATCATTCGCCATTTCTAAAAAAAAACCTATGCATCCTTTTTTTCTAAAAACTCCTACTTTTGGCCAAGTAAGGTCGTCCTAAGACGAGGCATTTCAGAAGGATGAAATCAATCCTTTGCTAAGTATGAAAAGGGCCTGTGCAAGCGAGCGGAAAGCATTTTTCGCAGGGAGGAAAAAGAAGTTCTGTGAAAGAGGAAAAAGGACCCGGCAATGCCTTCATGGCTGCCTACGGCCCCTGTGGGTAGGATACCTGAGCCGATCCGCTTGTGGCGGCATTTGTTGATCTAATGGCTAACAAATTCTTGCATCATGCAACATTCACTCCTCATCCTCTTTCTGGCACTTGCGGCCGCAGCCATCGCTGTCTTCATCTGGGTTTTCAGCTCGTCGCGGCGGGCCTCAGCCGAACAGTCGGGCATGAAAAGCCCCCTGCAAAAGCGGCTTTGGTTTATCCTCATCCTGACGGTGGTACTGGGCATTTTCGCCTCGGTCACGTTGCCAAAATCGCCTTACTACCTTTTTGCAAACGAAACGCCGGCCGCGGTGGTGCATGTGGCCGCCCGTCAGTTCAGTTTTCTGCTTTCCCAAAAAGCCATTGACCCGGAGCATCCCGAAGGGGAAGACTCCATTGTGTTGCCGGCAAACAAGCTGGTGGAATTCCGCGTCACCAGCTTAGACGTGAATCATGGCTTTGCCATCTACAGCCCTTCGAATCAACTGATCGCACAAACGCAGGCCATGCCGGGATACGTCAATCGCCTGCGCTGGAAGTTCACAACACCCGGCACTTACCACGTCTTCTGCCTTGAATTCTGCGGTATGGCACACCAAATCATGAGAACATCTTTCACTGTCAAATAGAAAAACAATGGAGGCTTCACGACTCAAGAAAATCACAGCTCTCTGGATCGTTATTGTGCTGGTCCTTTTTGTGGTGAGCATCAGCCTGGGCATCATCATGCGGCTCAATCAGGGCGAGGTCTTGCACCTCAGTCCGATCACCTTCTATTCTGACATGACGGTGCATGGCCTGACGATGATCGGTATCTGGTTCGTGGCTGGCATGGCGGCAGTGAATTATGTGATGGAGCGCTACGTACCGACGGGTAAAGGCGCGAACGTCTTTGCTCTGATATGTACGGTCATTGGTGTGCTGATGCTGTGGGCTTCGGCCTTCATTGGGCATTTTCATGCGGGCTGGACTTTTCTCTATCCTCTGCCCTTCCGCATCGCCTGGGCTGCCTGGGCCACGCCGTTATTTCTGTTTTCGTTGTCCGTGCTGACGCTGGGTTGGCTGGTGTGGACTTTGAGTATGATGACGGCCCTGCTCCGGAAATATTCATTCACGCAGGTCTTCGCATGGCAGCATTTCCGGAATAAGAATCCGGAGAAAGAGACGCCACCCTTCGTGCTGATCTCCATGATTACGCTGGTGGGCATCCTGACCTGCCTCATTGCTGCTGTTGTGCTGCTGGTGCTGCTGTTTGCAGAGTTCTACTCGCACGGCACTTTCGTCAATGATGCTTTGCTGATGAAGAACCTTACCTACTTCTTCGGCCACACCATTGCCAATGAAATGCTCTATCTGGGCCTTGCCGTGATTTATGAGTTGTTTGCAGAAGTAAGTGGGCGCCCCAAATGGAAGACGACCTGGTATGTGGCTATCGCCTGGAACCTTTCGCTGGTATTTATCCTGACGGCTTTCTTCCACCACCTCTACATGGACTTTGTCCAGCCGGAAGGGCTTCAAATTGTGGGTCAGCTTGCTTCCTACCTCGCCAGCCTTCCCGCTGCAGGCGTTACGGTGTTCAGCATTTTCATTGCAGTCTATCGCAACAAACTCAATTGGAACCTGACCAACATGCTCTTCTTTATTGGGGTAGCTGGCTGGGTTGTGGGCGGTCTGGGGGCCGTCATTGATGCAACGATCTCCAACAATTTCGTGCTGCACAACACGCTGTGGGTGCCGGGCCACTTTCATACCTACAATGCCCTGGGCAATGTCCTGTTCAGCCTCGGATTCTTTCAATGGTTTTCGCTTCAGTATGCAAAGAATCCGGTCAATTCAAGGAGCTCCGGGCTGATGTTGACGCTGCTGGTGTTGGGCGGCATCGGCTTCCTTGCAGCCTTCTATTTCGGCGGCGCCGACTCCATCCCGAGGCGCTATAGCAACTATCCGGATGAGCTGGCTGCGGGCAAAACTCTCGCCATTATCGGAGGTGCCTTCGCTTCGATTTACCTGCTCGGCATTTTGATCTTCTTCGTAAAAGTTTCCAAAAGATGTTTCGGCATCTTGTTCTCGCGCTCCTGATTCTTGCGTACGGCCATCCGCTGCGCGCTACCGGCACCGACAATGCCTGGCGGGAGGAACTGAATGTGTATCAGAAAATTTATGACGCACCGCTGCAGCTCATCCACGGGCAGCAGTCGTCCATCCGGAAGCTGGCCAATGAAAAACCGCTCATCATTGCACTTGTCTTCACGCGCTGCACGGGCGTTTGCAGCCCACTTCTCCTACGCCTCAAAGACTATCTGACTTTGCAACCTGCCCGGGGAAAATTCCGTGTGCTGGTGCTCAGCTTCGACCCGCGCGACGGGCAGCAGGACCTACAGCACATGGCGGCTCTTTTTCATCTGAACAACCGACCCGGCTGGCTCTTTGGCATCAATAGCGAGATCGCTGCCACGAACCAATCCATTGGCTTTGCCCCACGCTGGGACAGTAGTCGTGCCCAATTCGACCATGAGGCCCTGCTGGTCGGCGTCAACAATCAGGGCTTTATTACCCGCAAGCTCATCGGCCTGCGCAGCGATCACGATCTACGCTTTCTGGTGGCAAGCATTGAAAACACCTTCACACCCACCTACCGGATGCCCGGCAAGGACGCGATGTTTTCCTGCTTTAATTATGACCCGCTGACGGGCAAAAACAAACCTGGACTGGGACTGCTATTCATCGCACTTCCGGCCTTGCTCAGTTTCTCATTGCTGGTGGGCATACGTCTCGCAGTGCGGCGAAAAAATGTGGAGCAGAATATCGTCTAACCACTTTTGGGACCTCTGGTCTTTCTGTTCCGGGCTCAAAAGAATCCGGTAGAAAATTTCAGGAAAAAGCAGGCTTAGTAAATCAGTTTCAGGTGCTCCACATTGGCATCGGTCGTCACGTCGGCGTGCATGATAAAGGCCGAATCGAGGCCGTGGCGGGTGTAACTGAGCTCTTTCAGATTGAAGAAATAGGTGTAGCCGCAAGCATTGGAAAGGAAGCGCAACTGTCGGTCGTAAAAGACGGTCAGGGTGTCGGAAAGTGAGGAAGCGGTATCGGGCACAATGACCCAACGGCTGCTGTCTGCCACCCCTGAAAGTGTAAAACTGAGCTGACTGCTGCGCGGTGTCCCGAGATAGTAATAAGTAGTCGTTTGCCCCGTGAGTGGAATCAACATGGGTGCCGGCAAAAGCGTGTCCGCTAAGGCTCCGGTACTATCTGCATGATGATAGGCATGTGCGCGCATCAGCGTTTGGCGAGGCTGCAGGCAGGGGTCGCGGTTTTCCTTGCCACAGCCGGAAGCCGCCAGCAGCACGGCAAGAAGACAGATCAGGATGCGGCTATTCATGAAGCGAGCTGAGCAGTTTGTCAATGTCGGCGATGACGTTGTCCAGGCGCTCACGGGCGAGGCTACGGCTTTCTGCATCGGGCAGTGCCTGGCTCAAAGCGAGCGCGGTGTTTTGCCTTTCGCTGGCCTCCAGTTTCGTCCGCAGCCCCTCCGCTTCCGCTTCGGTGCGAGCGATGAGATTACGGGCTTCTGCCAGCTCCTTCTTCAGGGTGCGTTGCCGGCGCAGTAGTTCATCCAGTTTTTCCTGTAACAACTCCATGCTTTCCATCAGCCACGAATTTGAGCTCCTAATTCTTTGGTGTAGGCACGGCTGAGCTGCTGCATGAGTGCTTCGGTTTCCGTGTCGGTCAGGGTACGGTCCTGCAGTTGGAAGGTATAGCTCAGCGCCAGCGATTTTTTGCCGGCCCCGAGGCTTTCGCCTTCAAAAACGTCAAACAGTGAATAGCTCTGCAAGGGTTGCAATTTGAGCCGCTCGGTCACGCGCTGCACATCGGCATAACGCACGCTCTTATCCAGCACCAGCGCCAGGTCGCGACGTACGGAGGGGAAGCGGGGCACCTCACTATAAGTAATGCCGGTGGCAGCCATGCCTTCCACCCACAGCGCCCAGTCTATTTCCGCATACCAGACGCGCTCTTTGATGTCAAATGCCTTGCATTTCTCTGCCGGCACCTCGGCGATGCGGCACAGCATCTTGTTCTTCCATTTCCAAAAAACCTCGTCGTTTTCATAGCCCATCATCGTCTTTTGAATTCCAGACTGGCGGAGCAAATGCTGCAC